>DOBD01000126.1:2122-7913 GCA_003506275.1 Bacteroidales bacterium
CGTCAAGCTCACGGGCGATGGTGATCCCCTTTTGCGGGCAATGCGGGCATATTACGGGCTTATACAAACTCGTAATGGGTTCCAACGCTTTTCTGCGATGTTCAAAAAGGGTTCTTCACTGCCAGCCTTCGTGTTGAAAAATAGTGTCCGGTCTGTTTTGTTTTGCAAACAGTCTGATTTCTTCTTTTCAATATCCCCCCACATACCTACTTTTGACAGCGAAAATCCAGCCAATGTGGCGGACGGTTTGCTCAGTAGAGATTATGTGAGTGTTCTATTAGGTAGGTAACAACTTCATTAGAGCGTCGTCCGCCACCTGTCTGGTGCCAATGGCCATAAGGGATATATCAACTAACCATAAAGACATGAGAAAGCACACCCTTTTACTTGGAATGAAAGCACGCCTGCTGGCTGTGCTGGCGCCCTTATTTATGATGGTATCCACTGTATCAGCCGCAGAGCCTCCGGGTATACCCGACGGGTGGACGGATGGTTTTACGTACGCCAACGGCATCAGGATACATTATTACCACGCCGGGGCAGGCGAAAAAAAGCCCGTTATAGTGATGGTGCACGGGGTGACCGACATCGGGCTGTGTTGGACGACACTCACCTGGAAGTTGCAAAACGCGTACGACATTTATATGTTGGATACACGTGGTCATGGATTGAGTGATCCGTTTACACCGACAGACAATACGGAAACCTTGATTAAAGACGTGGTCGGGTTTGTACAAGCCATGAACCTGACAAAACCCATACTGGTAGGACACTCCATGGGGGCGGCAACGGTGATGCGGGTGGGGGCCGAATACCCCGACCTGGCCAAAGCTGTCATCATGTTGGATCCTTTCCTGGCAAGCACGGGCAGCAACAGGGGGTCGAACCGATCAACGCAGCAGGCTGCTGAATCCAGCACAGCAGCCCCTGCACGACGAGCATCGACCCCCTTGCCGGCCCCTCAGGTTTCCGAAAACCCACCGGCACCACAGGCTCCCCGGGCCGCTGCCGGCAACAAACCTTCAGGTGCCAACCTCTCGGTGTCCATGATGGGCGATCCTGCAACCTTGGTGAAGCAAAATAATTACCGTTTTAGAGACATGGTGGAAAAAGGCGCCCGGGAAAACCCCAAATGGGACAAGGTGGACGTCTTGTACTGGGCCTTATCAAAAAAACAATACCACGGACCGTACACCCAGGCCGGCCAGCAAGCCATGTTTGGCAGCATGCAGGTGGGAGATGCCTTGTCCAGGATACCGGTGCCGGCCTTGGTGTTGAAGGCTGACGGATCGCCCGAAGCCCGCAAGGCCAACGAAGAAGCGGTGAAAGATCCNNCACGACGACCTGGCCAGAACGGTCAAGGAAATCAACGATTTTTTAGTTCAAAAAGTCCCCGGTTCACCGGATATCAACCAGTTGGCATCACACAATCAAACCGTTGAAGACGGCATTGTCATCACCAGGGATATACCCTACCGTCAAGGTAACAGCAAATCGTGGGTGCTTGACATGGCGATGCCGGAAAAACCGGCTACCGCCAATCGGCCCGCGTTGGTCATTGTACACGGTGGCGGCTGGGCGTCAGGCTCCAAGTCGGTGGATGTCAACCAGAAAATGATGAAAGATTACGCCAAAAAAGGCTATGTGACCATCAACGTGGAATACAGGCTGACCGGTGAGGCTCCTTTCCCCGCCTGCATTGAGGACGTGAAGTGCGCGGTAAGGTGGCTCAGGGCCCATGCCAACGACTACAAGGTGGATCCCAACAGGGTAGGCGCCTACGGCCATTCCGCAGGAGCCCACCTAGCCTTGATGTTGGGTATGGTACCAGCCTCGGCAGGTCTTGAAGGCGACGGAGGCTGGTTGGATCAGTCCAGCGTGGTCAATGTGGTGGCAGCCGGTTCACCGCCCACCGAATTGGGTCGCGACATGCCCATGGCCAAAAAAGAATGGTGGCCCATCGGTTACATCGGAGGCAACCATCCGCCGCTTTTCCTCATACAAGGTGGTGCCGATCCCGTGGTACGACCAGCCTTGACGGAAGATTTTGTGAAGAAGATGAAGGCAGCCGGTGCCACTGTCGAGTATCTGTTCCTGGAAGGTATCGGTCACGGAGCCGCCTACGCAGATAGATTGGAGATCACTGATCCGGCCATCGAAGCGTTTTTTGCCAAGTATTTAAAACCCTGAGAGCGACTTGTGAGTCCATGAAAACACACAATGCATATACCATGAAAACACTACTCACGCGCAGTCTTCTGGTGTTGACGGTGTTGATCGCTGGCGTCAGTGATGTCAGCGCTCAACCCGCTCAATCTGCCGACACCGTCTATCTAACCCAGACTCAGGTGAATGCACTGTTTACGACTTCATCAAAGAGTTATCCTGGTGTGCATGACCCCAGTGTCGTATACAACAACAGCGGTACCTACTACATTTTCGGATCCCACAATGCCATTGCCAGAACCACCGATCTCAGGAACTGGACGTCCGTGGGCAACAGTAACTTGTTTGGTATACAGGGCAGTACCGGCACCGTGACGGTGACGAGCTACAACAACGCGTTCAAAACGAATATGACCAAGACTGTGAAGGTGCTGAAAGCGGGAGTGCCCACCGATGTGACGTTCGGAAATTTCGATGCGGCTGCCTGGAACTGCGCCATTGACCAGGATGGCAAGGCCTGGACGGTGGCCGGCAATATGTGGGCACCCGATGTCATCTATAACGTGGCCATGAAGAAGTGGTGCATGTATCTGAGCCTCAATGGTCCCAGGTGGAACTCCACCATTATTCTGCTGACAGCCAATGCCATCGAAGGGCCCTATGTCTATCAGGGTCCCGTTGTCTATACCGGCTTCCGCAATACGACCGATCCCAAGATTTCCTGGAAACTCACTGACCTCGAATTGGTTATCGGTACACAATCCACACTCCCTTCACGCTACAACCGTGGTGAAGGCTGGGGGAATTATTTGCCGCATGCCATCGACCCCTGTGTGTTTTATGATGAACAGGGGCAATTGTGGATGGCTTACGGGTCCTGGAGCGGTGGCATTTTCATGTTGAAGCTCAACGCCGAAAATGGGCTGCGTGATTATACGGCTACCTATCCGCTTCAAAATGATGGTTCCGGTCATCCCTTGAGCGATCCTTATTTTGGCAAACAGATTGCCGGCGGGTACTACGTGTCCGGTGAAGGTCCCTATATTCAGCATATTGGCAATAAGTACTACCTGTTTGTCACCTATGGTGGACTGGAGGCTGCCGGCGGGTACACCATGCGCACCTTTTCCAGCACGAATCCCGACGGACCTTATGTGGATAATTCCGGTGAGAGTGCCATTTTCAACAGTTACAAACTGAACTTCGGCCCCAATGATGCGACCAAACGTGGCAACTTATTGGTGGGTGCGTTTGGTAACTGGAGTTTGCAAACCAACGGGGAGGTCGCTCAGGGACACAATTCGGCCATCGTAGATGCCAAAGGGCGTGCCTTTGTGGTGTATCACACCCGGTTCAATACCGGCAATGAGTGGTTCCAGGATCGCGTGCATCAATTATTTACCAGTGAAAACGGATGGCTGTTATCGGCTCCGATGGAATTCAATGGAGAAACCGTGAACGATGACTCCATTGCTTCGGGTTGTCATTTTGCCTTGGAAGATATTCCTGGTGTGTATTCGATGCTCATTCATACCTATGGGCTCGACAACAAGGCCTTGGCGCTAGCCACGCCCAGACAAGTGACACTGGCCGCCGATGGAAAAGTTAGTGGAGCGTTGACCGGTACCTGGGCTATGAAAGAGGGTACCGGGTACATGACCTTTACGGTGGGGGGCGTTACCTATCGGGGTGTGGTTGTTCCACAGACCATAGACGGGTCTAACCTCAAGGCTATCGGTCTGACTGGCGCGGCGCAAAATGGCCAAATGGCCTGGGCGTATAA
Source organism: Bacteroidales bacterium (assembly GCA_003506275.1). Classification (GTDB taxonomy): domain Bacteria; phylum Bacteroidota; class Bacteroidia; order Bacteroidales; family UBA1402; genus UBA8389. The sequence goes on from DOBD01000126.1 coordinate 6,072, forward strand.
GGTGTTGCCTCAGCATGCCGTGGCGTACAATGTCAAAAAGATGGTGGCACCGGTGAGTCAAAATGCCACGATCAAAGCCCACGTGGATTTATCGACACCCTCGTACTTTGGTGCTTCGAATACGTGGGAGTCCTCACAGCCTACGGTGATCAGTCATACCGGCAAATACAGTCCTGCAGACACGGCCACGTTGGTGACACTGACCTGTCGGATTGCCGCCGAGAACTACGCGTTCAGGAAAGACTTCACCGTGACGGCAGCCAAGGCTGATTCATTGCCCGGTGACTTCCTTTCCAATATCCTTGCCTATTACGATTTCGACAGCACCCCTGTTGTCAACCGATACAACGAGGTTCAAAAAGGCATCTTGAAGCAAATGCTGTATGGTTCTTATCCTACGTTGAAAACAGACGGTGTCCGCATCGGGCAGGTACTTCAAATCAACGGAGGAAAACAGTCAACCAATACGGGTGGTTACTGCTACATGCCCAATCCCTTGGAAGGGAAGACAGACGTGAAAGGCGTGACCGTCAGTGCCTGGATGAAACGAGCGGATGCAACGGATCTGTTCGGCACTGCCTGGGCGTTCACCAGTAGCTATCCCAATCTGACGACCAAGCAGCAACGCTTGTTCCTTACGGTGAATAATTACATCGGATTTACCAATCAGGTGGATACATTTGCCGTCAATTACCCCAAGGTGGTCAACAACAGCATTACGGTGGGTACCTGGAAGCTGGTCACGGTGGTGATGGATACCAGCGACATCACCATCTACATCAACGGTACGAAGTTTTCCAAAACGTTTGCCTCGACCAGCGGCACCAATGTGGCTGACTTTGACTTTACGAAACTGATGGACATGCTCTCAACGGCCAAATTCATCACGCTTGGCATGGGAAATGGGATATCGGGTGCCACCGCCGATTACGATGATTTGCTCGTCTATGATCGGGCTTTGTCAGCCGAGGATGTCAAGCTGCTGTATACCATGGAGTGCCGTGTGACAGACTTCACGGCTGGAATAGTGTCCGGCATTGAGAGGGTCAACACTGGTTTCAGGCAACACCGGGTGCACGATAATTCCTATTACGACATCATGGGACGAAAAGTGATCCGTCCCACCAAGCCCGGTTTATATTTTTACAACGGGGAGAAAATTTGGCTGAAATAAGCAAACAAATACCAATCTTTAAGCAAGAGGCGTTTAACATCTAGCTGGTGGCAAACCTTTTTTATATTTAGTTATATTTGCAGCTGAAACCCCTTGCTATGAGAAACCTCAAAAAGAACCTATTCATTGCCTTGGTTGTGCTGACAGGCTTGTTTATAAGCTACCATCCGGCTTCAGCGCTACAACAGCGTACCGTACTCACCCATCTGACGACGGAAGACGGTCTTTCGCAGAATACGGTGGTTTCCGTGCACAAGGACAGGAAGGGTCAACTCTGGTTTGGCACCTGGGATGGTTTGAATAAATTCGATGGTTATCATTTTACGGTATACAAGGGCAACAGTGACCCTGCCGATGAAAACAGCCCCTTGCATACCAGGGTGGAGGAAATCAAGGAAGACCGTTTTGGTTTTCTGTGGATCAAGACGTACGATGATTTGCTGTACCGCTTCGATCCCTCCAGGGAGTCTTTCCTGCGTGTTTCGGCTACCAGAAACGTCGGTTCAGAAACGGCCTATGACAGGGTATCGGATTGGTGGGTGCTCGACAACGGTGATGTGTGGTGCCTGCTTGAAAGGGGTGGGTCATTTAAGGTCAGTACCGATACGGTGAGCAAAGCTTTGTTGATTTCAAAGCCACTCGGCAGCAGCAATGTGTCAACGGCGGGC
>DOBD01000090.1 GCA_003506275.1 Bacteroidales bacterium
ACCAGTGACATTGATCTGACTGCCGGCTTTGGTTGTGTTGGGGAAGTTGATGTCACCGTTGATGACAAATTTACCTTCAGCTACATTTACCTGGCTACCACGAGTCGAAGCCGGGAAGTTGAAGTTATTGTTCACGGTCCAGGTACCCGTACCGGCTTTGGTGACAGCCATACCATTGGAGGCATAGGTCGTCACGGCTTCGGTCGTATCGGTAGCGGCTGTATAACTCTTGGTAAAGGCGGCGATTTCACCGTTGAAGACAGCATCGGTATTCAAACCACCAATGTTATAGGTGAAATAACGGCCATCCACAAAGCCAGTTTCCAAGCGCGAGGTGGCGTCACCCGTCAATTCACCAACGTACAGCACATCGTTGCTGTTACTGTTTTCATTGTACTGACGAACCAAACGGGTATGCGGCCCTAGATTCAATTTAACACGCTGAAGAACAGTTCCGGTAGCACCCAATCCATTGGGGACAGGATTACCCTCCACGTCATTGAAGAAGTTCACCTGGCAGCCGTCGGGCAGTGTGCCGCCCCAACCGGTACGCCATGTGGCACCGTTCAAACTGGTTTGCGTCTTCTGATGAAGGTTGATGGTAGAGAAACCGGAAATCGCTGACGCGTATTCGTTGAGCGATACCAAATCCATGTTCAACGTACCACCCTCACCGACGATGTCTTTGGTGAACGTAGCCCCTGCTTCCATAACCAGTTTGGTCACCGGAGCCTTCAGCGTGAAGGAGTCGGCGGCAGCCACATGCTTGATGTAAACGGAGTCGGCTGTAACCGTGGCACCACCCTTCAGGCGGATATCAGCTGCCAAGGTAACGGGAGCGTTGATGTACAACGAACCATTACCGACAATACGGCCTGTACCGGCGATTTGATAACCGGGAGCTGAGATGGTCATGTCGGCATCACCCAAGGAGATTTCGCCCTCTACGGCGATGGAGTCGTTGGTCGGGTTGGCGTTGGAAAATTCAACGGCATTACCGGCTTGGTATCCCATAGGGGAACCACCAGCTACGCTGAAGTTGTCTTCCACGTAGCTCCAGTTATTTCCAGTGGCACCATTCCATACATAGGTACCTGCTATCTTGACCACTTTCTTGAAGACAACGGTCAGGTAATTGGTCGAGCTGGTGGAAAAATCAACTTCCAGGCTTTCACCATCTGCACCACCTTTGGGATTGGCCAAGTTAGCTGCATGTGTTGCCGCTTCGTCATAGAAATACAGGGTATTACCGTCTTCTGAGGTAAAGTTGAGCTTGTCATCAGCAGCAATCCACAAGGTTGATTGTACTTGTTGTTTGGACAATGTGCGTGAAGCCTTGGCGACATTACCATCTTGATCAACATACTTAACCTCAACATCAGCAATGCCAACGGATTCTTTCCAGGTATACAACTGCATGTTGTCGTACGAGTGATTCAAGGCACCCGAACCTCCACTACGCGTATGGTAAGAAACCATACGGTCCAGCGCCGTGACCACACGGTCCTTAAGTTCCACCGTGGTAGCGGTACCGACCATCCAGGGAGCGATGAAAGGCAAATCGACCAGGGAGTCGCGGTTGGCCACGGAGTCGATCTGATACACGACAAACTTTTGCACCTTTTGGGTGGCAAAGTTCATTTCGGCCATAATATGATAGGCCTTACCCAGAATCAAACGAACCTTGGTCTGTGTGCTGAGGTTCAAGCTGTCGGTGGTGTACCAGTCTGATGTGCTGGCACCTACACGTTTGAAATAGCTATTGTTACCGTTCTGGTTGTAAATAACCGGACCCAGGAAAGTGCTTTCATCCACGGGAGGACCCTGAGGATCCATGTTCCACAGATGAAGGAAACCAGTATCCTTGTAGCAGTACAGCCCAAAAATAGCGTCACCGTACCAGGTATCGTTGACGTTTACGTTTTGGCTGTTGGGACCCATCAGGATAATACCGTTGGCCTGTTTGGCGTTCCAGTTGCCTGAATTGACGACCCAGTCAAACTCCAACACCCAGGTCATCGAGTCTTTGAATTGACTGGTGGCCGTGGACGGGAAACGCAATTCACCACCACGGGTTCCTGATCCGCTTGCGGTAACCTTAAGAAAGCCTTGAGCAGGAGAGCCCAGTGAATACGTGGCGGCGGCATGACCAATCAAGTTGGTATTGTTAGAAACACCAGTCCAGCCGGTAGGTAATGCTTCTATGCCATCAAAGGTTTGGTTGATGAAATAGTTGGGATAATACGTCCCGGGCTGAGCAACTGCGCTGCCAATACTCACAATGACCGCAAGCGCGGTACTGAAAATAAAAGTAGAGATTTTTTTCATTGTGATTGAGATTAAGGAACACCTCTAATTGGTTTGGTTTGATTGTGACAGGAGCAGAGGTGACTTAGAGCCCTTGTCCAATCGTAGGAAATTCTTGCAAACTTCTTTACTCGTAGAACGGCAAATACCAACTTGTTTCGTCTGCGGTAAACGCAGGTGCCGGTATGTTGGCCCGCTCGTATTTCTTTTTGATGTTGTCGTTAAACAGAAAGCTGAAACCATCACGTCCCTCTTTGTTCATGCGGCGGGCTACGCGCACCAGGTCTCCCCAGCGGTGGCCCTCAAAGGCTAACTCAAGGGCTGATTCACGCACAATCTGCTGTTCCAACCATTGGATGCTATCCAGGGTGGTGGTCAGACCGGCAGGGAAAGACAGTGCTGGCATGAAAACCCGACCTCGGACACCACCGTTCTGCTCCCATTGACGCGGATAGCGGGCGTCAAACCGGTAGGCAAAGGGGTAAGGATCGAAGGGGCTTGTTCCTGTGATGTAACAGGAGTCGTCGGGGTAATAACTACCATCAGGCCTGGTGAACCGGTATCGTTCGTTGCGGATGCCGCTGTTGAGGAAACAGGAAGCCAGAAATGGATAGCCGGCACGGTTGGCGGCCTCAGCGTAACGCAGGTGTAATCCGGCCGCCCGGTAAAGCATCCAGAAACCATGGGTTTTGGCCAACGAGGAAGTGGAAATCTGAGCACTGTATTTGGTGATCAATCCATCTTCAGTAAAGGATCCACCCTTACCACGGGCATCATAGGGGAACTGGTTGCGCATGGGTTTGGCCCAAAGGGAATCCATGGCATAGGCAGAGGCCTTGAGTTGGTAGCCTTCAAAGAGATCGGTGAAAGGATTGACCGGTTCTAGTTTATCATCGAAAGGAATGCACCAAATGCGTTCATACGCAGCCCTGGTACTGGCTTTGCGGGTGGCAGGTGCATCCCTGAAAATATCATCCCAGGTATTGATCAAACCGTCGGCATCCTCGATATGGCCGTCCCTGAACAAGATGGCATACCAACTGGGTTCGCCAGAGGTGCTGGTGAAAGGATAGGTATAGAGCCTGTAGCGCATACGCCTTATGTTCAGATTACCGTTATCCTCGTCAGTCGCCATGACCATCCGGTAGTAATTGGCAGCTTCGGCGTATTGGTTATTGGCCAGGTAGAGATCTGCCAGCACCAGCCGTTTGCTGATAAACATCGGCTCCAGAGAATATCCATTGGGGGTACCGTTAATCAGGTCGGAATAGATGTAATCGTCCAGCAAAGGCAGGCTGTTCATGTAGTCGATCAGCTCGGGCAACAAGGCGTCAGCATTCTTACGTTGGGCGCTACCCATATACTGTTCCACATCGGAGAGGTTGACCAATGGTTCGGTAATGTAGGGCACACTGCCGTACAGGTTTAAAAGCTGAAGGTAAATCCAGCAACGCAGAGCACCGATATCCGAATAGCGTTCGTCGTACTCGTCTTGCGTCATTTTATTCTCAGCCAACATCTTGTCGAAATTGTCCAAGACATCGTTGCAGGAATTGATCACGGCGTAGAACTTCAAGGGACTCACCCAGGGATTGGAGGCGTCAATCTGATTTTGATTGAGGCTTTCCAAATCCGGCGTGGCATTAGGGGTGACATCCATCAGGTCAGCCCTCAACTCGTTGAGGATAACTACTTGCTCAGCCAGGGTGGTGAATTGAGCATAGACACCCAGTATGGCTCGATCGGCGTCGGCAAGTTCTTGATAGAATTTGTCGTAGGGAACAGCGTCGCCCAAATCATCGCCCGAACAGGCATTGAAGGTAATCACACCTACGGAGAGGGTCAGTATCAGGAGTATTCGTTTCATTGTTATGCGTATTTGTATGTCAATACCAAGACTCGAGTCATTACAAGCCCAGTTTTATTCCCAGCGACAACAGGCGTGGCTGTGGTACGGTACAGGGATCGATACCCTGGTATAAAGGACTGGTACCAGCGGCAAATTCGGGATCCAGGCCTTTGTAGCGTGTCAGCGTGATCAAATTCTCCCCCGACAAGTATAAAGAACAGTTTTGAATCACGGGAATGTTCATCGGCACATTGTACGACAGGGTTACATTTTTCAGGCGCAGGTAGGATCCGTCCTCTATCCAACGATCAGAGAACCGGGCATTGCCCATGGGGTCACCGGGAGTGGCCTTGGGTACGGAGGTCTCATCCCCTTCGTACCGCCAGCGACCGAGCACGGTGCGGAACTGATTGTTTGGAGTCGACATACTCTCCAAGTGCGTGCGTGCCACGTTATATACGTCACCTCCCACGGAATAGGTAAACAAGGCACTCAGCGCTATTTGTTTGTATGTCAACGCCGTATTAATATTTCCAACTAAGTCTGGATTGGGATCACCAATGACCACCCGGTCGGAGGCATCAATGACATTATCGCTGTTTTGGTTCACAAAGCGCATGTCACCGGCAGTGAAAGGAATCAGCACCAATCCTTCGCGGATATTGAGATTGGCTGCGGTAGCTTCGTCGCTCGTGCTGAACACACCGTCTGTCTGATAGCCGTAAAAAACGCCCAAGGGTTGACCCACTTTGGTCTGTACTGTTCCTCCCCACATTTCGTTTTCATACGTTTGACCACCCAGGTCCAGCACTTCGTTTTTGTAGGTTGAGGCCATCAAACCCAGGTCCCATTTCCAATCCTGGGTATTGACCAGGCGAGCGTTCAGGTTGAGATCCAATCCCAAATTACGCATCTTCCCAGCGTTTAACAACACATTATACTGCGATCCCGATATACTGGCTGGCTTCATGCTCATGACCATGTCGCTCACGGTGTT
>DOBD01000133.1 GCA_003506275.1 Bacteroidales bacterium
CACATAACGGGACCCAATTGCCAAATCAGCCCCATCCAAGGCACAAGCATCGTAGAGCCTGGTCAAATCCTTGGGGTTGTGGGAAAAATCAGCGTCCATTTCGATGACGTATTCGTAGCCGTGTTCCATGGCCCACTGGAAGCCCTTGATGTAGGCAGTACCCAAACCCAGCTTTCCACTGCGTTCTACCATAAACAACGCATCCTTGAACTCACCTTGCAGACCACGCACGATGTCAGCCGTCCCATCCGGTGAACCATCGTCAACTATCAGAATGTTGAACGTCTTGGGTAACTCAAAAACAGCCCGGATGATGAGCTCGATGTTTTCCTTTTCGTTGTAGGTAGGAATGATAACGACAGCGTCAGAAGTCATGGAAGAAGCGGTTTATTGACTACAAATATACAGATTATTCTTTACCGAGGTCTTTCAAATACAGTCACGTTTAATTTTTTGACAGGATCCGTTCATAACACCAACGAACAGTCAGAAACATTGATACATATAAGACAAAAGGTACGATAAAACAGACAACAGGCAAAAAAATGGCCTAAATAAGGTAATAAGAACTCGTAGAATCGTGTGAAAGTACCTAATCTTGCAGCAATGATCACAACCTTACCCTCGAACGCATGAAGAAAACAGGACTGCTAATGACGATCGCCTTGCTGACCATCATCAGCGTAAACGCACAAACCGGCAACACAACCATCACCAATGACGTATTTTGGAAAACGACCAAAGGCACACCGATTTATAGTCAAGGAGGTGGCATCTTTCGATTTCCCGACCCAGTGACCGGCGAAGAACATTACTATTGGTATGGCGTACATTACTCGGGCGCAGAAACCTACCTGGCCAGTCCTACAGGGAAAACCAGCAATACAGGCTTTGCATCCGTCACCTGTTACCAATCCGACGACCTGGTCAACTGGACCTTTGTCAACGATGTCATCACCGCCTCCTCGCTGGGATGGTCGTATTGGGTTGGACGCCTTGGGGTGGCCTACGTTCCTGCAGCCAAAAAATACGCCCTGGTGATGCAATACAACAGTAGCGTGCTCATCTCTGTCTGTGATTCCCCCACAGGGACCTTCAAATGGCACAACAACATAGACATGACATCCATCATCGGCACCTCCAATACCGGCGACCAAACCGTTTTCACGGACGATAACGGCAAATCCTATCTGGTATACTCGTACGGTAGCGGTCGATCAAGAATCTACCTGTCTGAAATTGGCGTAAAAGATGGCAAGGTCACCCTGCTTGATTGCCAGCAAGTGTACAAGGGATCAGGCCGTGAAGGCAACTGTATGTTCAAGTATAAAGGGAAATACTACATTTGTGCCTCAGACCTTTACGGATGGAACGCCTCCAACGTCTATTACCTGCAAGCCGACAGCATTTACGGCCCCTATACCCCGACCAACAACATGTTGAAAATGCCAGGAGCTGATAAGGACTACGGACACGTGACACAGACCGGCTTCTTTTATACGGTGAAAGGCAGCAAACAAGAAACCGTGATTTATTGCGGTGACCGATGGGCTGATTTTGCCGGCAATGGCAACGGTTACAATCAGTGGTGCCCCCTCTCATTTGTCAACAACGCCCCCTATTTCAATTCGTTGAGTCAGTGGAGTATCAATGCCGTAACCGGAGAATGGACCGTCGGAAAGGACAACAACTACGTGAAAAACGGCAGCTTTGATGCAGACAGAGTCTACATTCCCAGTGGCAACAAACCGGTACAAACCTACCTGACCGGATGGACCTTTCAAGTCATCAAAGGCAACACCATCGCCGTAGGATCAGCCAATTCCCCGGTACTGAATGCCAACAACTCCAGCACAGACCGCGCCATTGTCATAGGCAACAAATGCCTGAACATCCATGACTCAATCGATTATGCCCGTAAAATTTCCCAGATTATCACATCGACCACCTACGTACCCCTCACCGATGGACTTTACACGATGACAGCCAAGGTTAAAAGTGGCAGTTCATTGAAACAGCTCTATATGTATGCCAAGAGCAACAACGAGACGTTCAAGACAGACATGCCCTACAGTGACAACCAATGGCACAACGTTGTCATCAACAATATCCAGGTAAAAAACGGCAACGTAGAAGTAGGATTCATGGCTGAGGGTGCGGCCAAAACCGGGTGTAGAATTGATGATGTCTCCTTGGTCAAAACAGGCGAACTCACGGCCCTGAAAACCATTCGAACATCGGGCGAGCAGGCCTCAAGCAATGATTACTATACACTCAACGGCATGAAAATCGCAGGCCCGCAGAAAGGATGGAACATCGTACGCAAAACGGTCAACGGGCACACAGAAACCAGCAAACTGTTTATTCAATAAAACGATACGAAAGGGAAAAAACGTACAGGAGGACCTATCACCCCTTGTACTCCGAAGGAAGCGTTTTGTAGGCTTCAGCAAAACAACGGGCAAAATAGCTGGCATTGGAAAAACCGACCATATACATCACCTCAGATACCGTAAACGTGCCCTTAGCCAGTAGTGAGGCCGCTTTTTTCAGACGCTGGTCACGGATATAGGCAACGGCTGTCATCCCCGTCAAGGCTTTGATTTTGCGGTAAAGTTGCTTGCTGCTGATACCGCTCAGTTCACTCAGTGTGTTGACATTCAACTCCGTATCAGACAAGTTTTCTTCAATGAGTTTGGTCAGCTTCAACAAGATCTTTTCATCGTCCGACAACACACCCTCTTCGCCGGCTTTTGCCAGTAGTTGCAACCTCAACTGAGAAGCCAGGTACTCATTGTCGCTGAGCAACTCATTTTCCTTTTGCTTGGCCTTGAGCAACTGCGCATCATGCTCCACCTGCTCCTGTTTGATCCGTTTACGTTGCCGGATGGTGAAATAGACACCATATATCAAGCAGCAAATCACCACGATGTAAAGGACCTTTGCCCCTGTTGAAGCATACCAGGGAGCTTTGACCTTAATCTCGAGAGACAGTGCTTCGGTGGTGGCATCAGAAAAACGGAGGTAAAGGGTATACCGGCCAGGGGTGAGATGGGTCAATGTGATGGTATTGTTGTCAGAATGAACCGGTGTCCATGCTCCCTCATCAAGGCGGTAAAGGAAATGATGAGAAGCTTCCCCCGAATAAACATAATCGGAAAACAACACTTCGACGATTCTGTCACCAGGCAGCAAGACTAATTTGCCTCGAAGCAAAGCCTCACGGTCAATGTACCGTTCTCCATTGATTCTGATGTCGGTGATAGCCAACGATCGATTCGATCGGGCTTTGTTCAATTTCTTCGTATCCAATACGGAAAAACGATCCGTCCCACCGAGCAAGACCATCCCGCCCCTGGTGTCGTCGTATGCGGAGAGGTACTTGCCAGACAAACCATACCGCGCCAGCAGGTCGTGTACGATGTCTTCGTTGGCTGGAAGCACCTCGCGTGGGAGGGTACTTGTTACAGAAACACGCGGAGAAGTCTCATCCAATGCAACCAGGTACGTGGCCGTAAAAGTCGTCAAGACGAAATCACCGTTCCCCGATTCCCTGATGCCATATACCCAATTGTACGGATCTTCTTCAATCACGAAACGCTGAAACTGTTGTGACACTTCATCGTATCGCATCAACCCCATATCGCCCCCTACGAGCAGTGAACCCTTGCTGGTTTCCGTGATGACCCGAATGCGATTGTGTCGAATGGGATAACGTGCATCATTCATTCGATACCAACGATAGGTCTGATTTTCGGCCCCCAGATGCTCCAGGCACAACAAACCATTCGAACCGCCCAACCATAGACGTTCTTTGGAATCACGGTAAACGCAAAAGAATTGATTACCCGTACCCTCTCCAGTGATGGAAGGCAGGGTATAGGTGGTCATCCAGCCATCACCCGGCACGACCGACACCCCACTGTTCGTCCCTATCCAAATGGTGTTGCTCCTATCCCTGTACAGACTCCAGACGGCATCACCGGCCAACGAATTTTCACGTCTGGCATCATGAAAAACAGACCTGACCCGACGATTCTTTTCAACCAGAAAAAGGCCATTATCGGTTCCTATCAATGTATTTCCATACTGGTCTGTCGTTAACGACTTGGCCACAGGCACCTTGATGGTAAAAACCGACTTCATCGCCCTGATGTCC
>DOBD01000005.1 GCA_003506275.1 Bacteroidales bacterium
AAAGAAACCGCCATTAAATTATTCAATGACAGGCAGATTCGTACTCATTGGGACGAAGAGCAAGAGAAGTGGTACTTTTCTGTTGTGGATGTGGTTGGGGTGTTGACAGAGAGCGTTGATCCACAAGCCTATTGGAGAAAACTAAAACAACGATTAAAAAATGAGGGTAATGAAACCGTGACAAATTGTCACGGTTTGAAGATGCAAGCTATCGATGGCAAGATGAGATTGACTGATGTCGCTGATACAGAGCAGCTTTTCAGATTGATTCAAAGCATTCCATCACCTAAAGCAGAACCGTTTAAAATGTGGTTGGCTCAGGTGGGACGTGAACGCATCGACGAGATAGAAGATCCGGAATTGGGTATTGACCGGTTGATGGAAACGTACTTGCGTAAAGGGTATAGTAAAGAATGGATCAACCAGCGTTTGAAAAGCATTGAGGTCCGAAAGGATCTGACCGATGAATGGGAAAACCGGGGCGTACAAAAAGGAAAGGAATATGCCATACTCACCGATGAAATAACGAAGGCCTGGAGTGGTTATACGACCAAGCAATATAAGGGATTGAAGGCTTTAAAGAAGGAAAACCTTCGTGATCATATGACCAACCTTGAGCTGGTGCTAAACATGCTGGCTGAAGCGACTACAACAGAAATCTCGAAGGTAAAGAAGCCTGAAACATTTGAAGATAATAGACACATTGCCCGTCAAGGTGGAGCCATTGCCGGAAACACCAGGCGGGAAATTGAAGAAAAAACAGGAAATCAGGTGGTGTCGCCTACTAATGCGAAACAACTTGGCAAACACGGAACATAAGAATGATACGTATGGTAGTGAGTGCTTCTCGATGAGCAAAAAAAGCACCTGTGCACCCTATCTTGACCATCTTATACACGTGGCTCGATCGGAGGTACTTATTTCTGAGGCAGCGTGCATTCAGCAACTTTTGTTGATTGTGAATGAAATGAGTGTTCTTAACGTTCAGGGTGAAGACGAACTGCGTCGTATTTGGCTCGATGTTCCTAGGGGGACGATTGATGATTATGGTACGTATGAAGCCTTCCTTGAAGATGAAATTGTTGACAGTTATGAGGCGTTTGTCGAAATGTGGGAGTATGAATATCCTGAATCAACAAAATGGTATGAGTTCTCTGTCACAACGGATAACAAGGAAACGTACTTTTACATTGACTCAACGTTGACGTTTCAAGTCAATTTTTCTGAGGAAAGGCCTGCGTATGTGTATTACAGCGATGAATTGATTGAACGGTTGGTTGAGCTTGTTCAAGCAACGATGAGTCGGATAAAAACGGATGTTGAGACTGTTAAGATGGCTGTTGCGCTGTATAAGAACCAGGTTCCTTTTGTCCTCAATAAAGCCTTGGAAATTGAGCGTATGATAAAAGGGATCGATTATATTGGGATAGTCCCAAGAGCCATGTATCCAAGGTATTGCGGCTCCTATTTTCCTTCAGAAGACCGCATCATCGATTTTATGAATCTGTGCTATGAAAAAACGGACGAAGTGTGCAGTAAGGCGACGTGGTATCCACTGAAGGGTATTGAATTGAATGAATTGAATGAGTGAGGCTTGCGTTGTTAATTGCTTGATTATTGGAAAAGTGTCTTTTTTCAGTGGGGTTATTGTAGGAAAAGTGTAATTTAGTCGTTTATAAGGTGTCGTACTGAATGATACTCGGTGCGGCCTTTTTTTTATCATTTCATTGACGCATTAATTTTAGTAGCTGATTACATGATTATAGAAACCTATTCCTACCCGCGTGCTGCCTTGATTGGCAACCCGAGCGACGGGTATTTTGGCAAGACCATCGCGTTTGTGTTCAGTAATTTCAGGGCCAAGGTGCAGTTGTACCACACGCCTGAGTTGGAAATCATTCCGGAGCGGATGGACGTGGATCGCTTTGATTCGATGGAGGCGTTGGCCCAGACCGTGGCCAGTAACGGGTATTACGGGGGCATGCGGCTGATCAAGGCGGCCATTAAGGTGTTTTACCACCATTGCAAGGTGAGTAGCATTCGCCTGGAAAACAGGAACTTCACCATTCGCTATACGTCGAACATTCCGTTGCGCCTGGGGCTGGCGGGTTCGTCGGCCATCATCACGGCGACCTTCAAGGCGCTGATGGCGTTTTACGGGGTGANNGTTGGCCAACCTGATTTTGAGCGTGGAAAACAACGAGCTGGGCATCGCGGCCGGTCTGCAAGACAGGGTGGCGCAGGTGTACGAGCGTCCGGTGTTCATGAATTTCGACAAGGCGCTGATGAAGAAGCAGGGCTACGGGGAATACGTGCCCATTGACCTGTCGAGCATGCCCAACGTATACATCGGGTTTCGCCGCACCCTGTCGGAGGGGACGGAGGTATTGCACAACAATTTGCGGGCGCGCTACAACATCGGTGAGCCTGAAGTGCTGGCGGCCATGAAGGAGTGGGCCGAGCTGACCGAACGTTTTCGGGTGGCGTTGGCTGCGGGTGATCAGGCGGCGATGTTTGCCTTGATCAACCGTAATTTCGACTTGCGTCGCAGCCTGGTGCCCATCGAGCCGGGCAACATCGAGATGGTTTCCCTGGCGCGGTCGGTGGGGGCTTCGGCCAAATTTACCGGCTCCGGCGGTGCCATCATCGGTACCTACACGGACGACGCCATGTTCGACCGCCTCACCGAGGTGATGGCACCCGCTGACATTGAAGTGATCAGGCCGGTGATAGTGGGGTAAAATGACTTGCTCGCCTCGGTTATTTTACCTATTTTTGTTTAAAAAACAGCCATGAATACCTACAAGCAAATCGAACCAACCGAGCGCCTCCAGGAAGCCGATGTAGCCTATGCGCTAATGGGCCGGACAGTAGACAGTGGTGTGCTGATGGCTTTCAAGGACGTTACCGGTGNNCGGAGTTATTTATCCAGGAAGGTGCTGTTGTCTGATACGGTGGGCGAGCAGGTGCTGCTGTTGCAGGCATTGTTCAAACGTGGTTGCCGTATGTTTGGTTCGCACAAAGCGTTTGAAACCTGGTTATCGCGTGAAAACGGGTTGCTGGACGGCCTGAAACCGGTGGCTTTGCTGGGCTCTGTTTCTGGCATCCGCCTGGTGGAGAGCCGATTGATCGGTCTTGAATACGGAGACAACGCTTGAGCAATGGTGGTGTACCGGATTTGTCGTGAGGCGTTTGCCGATTCGCTGACTGCATCAGGTATGGCAGGGCGCTGGAACCTTCAGGGACAACACGTACTGTATGCGAGTGCGACACGTTCCTTGGCGGCGCTGGAGCAATTGGCAAACCGCAGTGGCCTATCGATGAGGGAGCCTTATACCGTGATGGTCATTGAATTGACGGATCGTCCTGAGGCTTACGAGGTGGTTGATACTGTTGATCTACCGTCCGACTGGCAACGATTGTCGGGGTACAGCCGCTTGCAGGAGCTGGGTGGAACCTGGTACAGGCAGCAGCGCTCAATGGTGTTTCGGGTACCATCGGTACTGGTGCCGCAGGAGTCAAATTTTGTTACTAATACCAGCCATCCGGATTTTGTCACCAGCGTAAAGGTGGTGGGGCGAGAGGATTTTGGTTGGGATAACCGGTTGGTGTAAGAGATGGAACCCCTTGAAAAGGGATGCCATCCTTTTCATGGGATGCCATCCATTATAGATAAAAACTCAATTCAATACTAGTAAAGTGTATGACAACAATGCAAAAGATGGCTAATCAGCGTCCCATTACCAAGGCGGTGATTCCGGCGGCCGGCTATGGTACGCGTTTTTTGCCGATTAGTAAGGGAATACCCAAGGAAATGATACCGGTGGTGGATACGCCGGTCATCCAGCTGGTGGTGGAAGAGGCGGTGCAGGCCGGTTTGACCGATATCATCATTGTGATTAGCCGTGACAAGCGGGCCATCGAGGAGCATTTTGACCGGAACGTTGCGCTGGAGGCCACGTTGGAGGCCAAGGGTAGGAGTGAAGACGCAGCGGCGTTGCGTCGGATTGCTACCATGGCCAACATCCACTATGTGTGGCAGCAGGAAATGAACGGGCTGGGGGATGCCATCCGTTGTGCGCGTTATCATGTTGGCAATGAGCCGTTTGCCGTTCTGCTGGGTGACACCATCATGGCATCCACGTCCGGGGTGCCTGTGGTGGGGCAGCTGCTGGAGGTACACCGCCGTTTTGGTGGCTCCGTGGTGGCCCTGGAAAAGGTGCCGCCCGAAAAGGTGCATCGTTACGGGGTGATCGACGGGGTGACGGTGGAAGCACCGACATCGCCGGGAGTTGGTTCCCCACAGGGTGGCGTAGATTGGCAGCACGGTGGTGTGTTGGTCAAAGCCCGTGGTTTTGTGGAAAAACCATCGCCGGCTGAGGCGCCTTCCGACCTGGCCGTCGCCAGCCGCTATCTGTTCACGCCTGCTATTTTCGAGTAC
>DOBD01000207.1:0-9923 GCA_003506275.1 Bacteroidales bacterium
GACGACTACATCGTCAAGCCCTTTAATCCCATGGAATTGAAAGTAAGGCTTAAAAAAATCATCCAATGAACCGATGTATAGGCTACATAGGCAAAGACAATCAGCAACTGACCATCCTTCGTGAACAACTGGGCGAAGCCATAGATATTTTTCCTTCCTATGTGGATATCCTGACGAAAAAACACCTTTTCAAAGGCCGTGAAGAACTAATCCTTCTATGTGAACAACGGACTCCCGTTATCGATAGAAAAGGATTGGCCAGCTTGAAGGCGGCCTTTCCTTCCGCTTACATCGTCCTGATAGCGGGCAATCTGACCTCTGAAGAGAAGGCTCAATACCTCAGATTGGGCGTTCGTGACATCATCACAGACACGTTGAGCGTGGAAAAAGTGCGTAGCATCATTTCTTTTTACTCCCAACACCAAAACCGCGTCAGAAAGGCCTTTCTCNNGTGCGTTCGACATGCTCTTTTCAGGGTTGGCTATTCTTGTCTTATCTCCACTATTGCTTGCAACAGCCCTGGCCATCCGCCTGGAAAGCAAGGGAAGCATTATCTACAAATCGAAACGAGTAGGCAGCAACTACACGGTATTCGATTTTCTGAAATTCCGCTCCATGTATGTGGATGCCGACAAACACCTGAAAGATTTCAATACCTTGAACCAATATCAGTCTACAGAAACCGAAGTAGAGACAAAAGCCTTTACCGACGACCTGGTTTTTGGAGACGACGATCAGGTACTCATGGTTTCAGACGATTTTGTCCTGACCGAGGATGCCTTTATCAGTCAACAACGGACAAAACAGGACAACGCGTTTGTCAAACTTGAGAAAGACCCACGCATCACCAAAGTGGGGAGTATCATCCGTAAATTCAGCATTGACGAGCTGCCCCAGTTGGTCAACATTCTGAAAGGCGACATGTCAGTGGTGGGCAACAGGCCTCTACCCCTGTATGAGGCCGAATTGCTGACCAGCGATGAATACATTGACCGGTTTATGGCCCCAGCCGGCCTGACCGGACTTTGGCAGGTGGAAAAACGAGGTGGCGCCGGTAAACTATCGGCCGAAGAACGAAAGAACCTCGACATTCGCTATGCCAAGGAATTCTCTTTTTGGATGGACCTATCCATCATCATCCGTACCTTCACGGCTTTTATACAAAAAGAAAATGTCTAGTAACACCCTGATTACCTACCTGCGAAACTGGCACCTATACCTACTGGTTGGTACCGGTTTTTTCCTCAGTCACCACCTGACGGCACAGAGCGTGGCAACAACTGCTCCTCAGCAAAAGACTGAAACCCGTTCATGGGAAGATAGCACGTTGCTCAACCTCTTCCTCCCACCTCTCGAGATCTTTCTACAGACAGCAGAAACAGCCCCATCCGTACAACGTGCCGAGGCCTTTGTCAAGGAACAAACACACCGGCTAGATGCGACACGCAAGGAGTGGTTGAATAACTTTCGACTCAATACCAACTATTCCTATGGATCCATGGGATCCATGACCGAGTCCAGTGCCACGGGACAAGGTACTTACTTCCAATATTTTGGGGAAGAAATGTCTCTTTACAACGTAGGAGGATCCATCACCATCCCATTGGATCTCTTTTTTGGACGCCAGGACAGGATCAAAGCCGGGAGGGCACAAATTGAACAGGCGAAACAGGAAAAAGCCCTGATGATCGAACAGCGCAAAATAGCCATTACAGAACTATATGCAGTAGCGGCCAGTCAATTGCGTGTGCTTAGGGCAAACGCAGAAGCCAACGCATCCGGTGAATCTACGGTAAAACTCAGCGAACTGGAATACCTGAACGGCAACCTGCCATTCGATGAAATCAGCCGTCGCAAACGGGAATACGCGCTGGCAGCCGCTTCTTTCGAAGAAAGCAAAGCGATGCTTTTCAGCACCATACTGCGTCTTGAATTGCTTACCGGCATCAAACTCATCAAGTGACCACCATGAATAAAACGGCCTCCCTCTTCCATTTCATTTACCGCATCCGCTATTGGATAGCCATCTTTCCACTGTTGGTCGCCATCCTGGTTGCCCTATTCACAGCCAGGTTGCCCAAGACCTACGAAGCCAATTCAACCATTTATACGGGAATTGCCTCCTCTCCCAGTCTGGATGTCACGTCGGTCACCAACTGGTTTGCCACCAACAACTCCTTCGACAACATCATCAACCTGGCCAGAGCCAGATCAACCCTGGAAACAGTGTCTCTCAAACTGTTTGCCCAAGCTTTGATCAAGGGCGATCCCCAAAAGGATAACACCTACATCACTGCTGCCAATTACAACAAGTTGCGCAGCATCGTGCCTGCCGACGTCATGCTCCTGGTTGACACAGCCTCCATTGAAACGACCTTCGAACGGTTCATGCAATACAAAAAGAAGGGACCCAACAATTTTATCTACGGACTACTCAATTGGTTCCACCCGCACTACAGCATTGACGCCCTCAATAAGATAAGAGTCAATAGGCTGGGAAACAGCGACATGATACAACTCAACTACAGCTGTGATGATCCAGGCATCGTACACCAGACACTGCGGTTTCTGATTGAAGAGTTGGATACCGAATACACGAAATTGCAGTTGGGCTCTTCCAACGATGTCGTCATGTATTTTGAAAAACAGCTGACCGAAACCCGCGAAAAACTCAACGTACTGGAAGATTCACTGCTGGCCTTCAGCATGGCATCCAACCTCATCAATTACGACGAGCAGACCAAACAGTTGACGGTCACCAAACATGAATTGGATGCTAGGTACGAAGCCACCTACACCGAGAATTACACTTCCGGGCACATGGTCAAACAGCTGGAAAAGCAGATGAAAGACCGTGCCGCCTTGCTGGAAGAGAGCAAGCAGTTCATGCAGCAGATGGAAACCATTTCTTCGCTCTCCCAACGGATAGCGCAGCTGGAAACGACGATCAATCCGACCCCCCAAACCACCGCCGCCATCAGCCAACACAAGCGCCTCCTGGAAAAGGCCAAGAATCGACTTCAGGAAATTTCAGGCTCCATCTCAACCCTCAACGCGTCAAAAGAAGGCCTGGCTCTTCAAGACATGGTCAACGAATGGTTCCAGGAGACCTTGACGTTTAAACGCACCTCAGCCCAACTGGAAGTACTTAACACACGGATGGAAGAAATCGATGCAGCCTTTGCCGAATTCACTCCGGTGGGACCCAACCTGAAAAAACAGGAAAGAGAGATTCAGGTCACGGAAAATGCTTATCAAACCCTGCTCAACCACCTGGCTCAGGCCAAGCTCCAGCAGAAGAACATCGAGATGCGCAGCACGACCATCAACCTGGTAACGGAGCCTGTTTACCCCCTGGCTGCCGTAGNNTCGTCACAGCCTTCCTCATCGTAGAGTGGTTGGACAAAACCATCAGAGACAAACACCGTGCTGCCTACCTGACAGGCATTCCTGTCATTGGCGCCTACCCTGGTCCATTAGGCCTTAAATACAGAGGGTATGCCAAAGAAATCCACCGAAAAGCCAGTGCTCACATCTGCAACTTACTGACCCCTAACCTTCCCGTGGAAGGACAGGCCGTCATAAGCCTGGTTAGTTCCGACAGCCAGGAAGGCAAATCCCATGTAGCAGTCCTGCTGAAAACCTATTGGGAAGATTTGGGATTCAAGGTGGCATACGTGAGCCATGGCATAGATTTCAATCCAGCCTCCAAAGATTTTGTCAAAGCCACTTCGATGACCAACGTACTGCCAACAGACGTTACCAGTCAAGCTGACATCGTATTGATTGAATGGCCTGCTTTTTCTGAAAACACCATTCCTTCCGCCTTGGCCCGTTCAGCCCATGCTTACATCTACGTGGTCAAGTCCACCAGAGCCTGGAAAGACAGGGATGTCGAGTTCCTGAAGGTCCTCAAACAACAGGCCCCCGCCACACCAATACAACTATGTCTGAACTGGACGGACAAGACAACCCTGGAAGAATTCACCGGTTTGCTTCCACCATACTCGAAATGGCGCATTGGGTGGTACAAGTTACTTCAAATGGAGTTGACCACCGAAAAGAACGTCAATCTGGAGAAGCCTGCCAACAAGAAACGCTGATTAAAACATGCGGTACTGGACCCTCAAGCATTGGACAGGGGCCCTCATCCTACTTATCGGCATGATGGCCATGACCTTCCTCTTCATCAAACAAGAGGTGGTGTTGGGCATGTTGATAGCCATCATTCCCATCAGCGTCATGATTGTATTGGTTTCAATGAATCAACCCTNNGTACCCATCAGTGGATTGGGAGTCCTGACCGATGTCCTGTTTGCCTTCATCCTTTTCTCCTCGTTGTTACGTGCTGTCATCAACAAGGACATCGAATGGAAAAGGGCCATGAACGGTGCAACCCTCCTATTGAGCATTTGGTTCCTCTATTGCGTAGTTGAACTGGCCAATCCGACCGCTATCACCGGCGCTTGGGCTTCTTCGTTCCGTTCGCTGACCCTATACCCACTGTTAACCGTCATCCTGGCCTCGATTCATTTCAAACGCTTTGAAGACATGCGTCGCATCATCTATTTATGGGCAGGATTCACCTTGGTTGCCATAGTCAAGCTTCAGATGCAGAAAACAATGGGATTTGATGCCGCAGAGCACCGATGGCTGATGCAGGGCGACAACATGAGAACCCACCTTCTGGCATCCGGCACCCGGTACTTTTCCATTTTCACCGACGCAGGCAACTTTGGTTCCAACATGGGTTGTGCCGCCGTTGTCTTTTCCATCGCTGGTTTTTACACCAAAGACAAACTGCTGAAGGGTTTTCTTATCGGCACCGGTTTACTAGGTCTGTATGCCTTGATTGTTTCCGGTACCAGAGGGGCATTAGCCGTACCCTTCGCCGGTTTTTTCCTGTTCACGCTCATGTCGAGGAAGGGCAACATCATTCTGCTCATGTTCGTCCTCTTATTCAGCCTGTTTTTCTTTTTCCGCTTTTCAACCATCGGTCAGAGCAATCAGTATATAAGGCGTATGCGCTCAGCCTTCAACCCCAACGAACCCTCATTGATGGTACGCCTCGAAAACCAGAAAAGACTGGCCACCTACATCAAGACCAGGCCATTTGGCGAAGGCATCGGCCTCAGTGGTGTTGCCGCAAAACGGTTCGACCCGGATAGACTGACCACCAATATCCCCAATGACTCCTGGTATGTGAAGGTTTGGGTGGAAACCGGCGTCGTTGGGCTGTTGCTTTATCTGGCCATTCAATTTGCACTCCTGGGCTACGGCATCCGGCTGGTATTGTTCAAACTGAAGAATAAACAACTCAAGGGTTACCTGACAGCCTTACTCTGCGGTATGTTTGGATTGATGGCAAGCTCCTACGGCAATGCCATATGGGGGCAATAACCTACCTGGCTATTAATGGCCCTCACTCAAGCATTTATAGTGCTGGCCCCACGATACGACGAAGCCTTGGAACAATTAACGCTAAAAGACAATGATGGATCACATACCCTTTGACACCCTGCTTTACTGGATAGACATCGCTCTTTTCCTGTTATGTATCATCTCAGTAGGGTACACACTCGTGTTTGCGCTGGCGTCCCTCCGCAAGATGGGACGTCAGTATCCGGAAGCCAAGAAACAATACCGTTACTGCCTGCTGATTCCTGCACCTGAAGGGTTTGACGGAAACCTGTTGGAGTCGGTACGTTCCCTTGACAACATGGACTATCCCGGAAACCTCTTTGATGTTGTCGTGTCGACCAACGGCTTGCTGCCAGAAACCAAAGAGGCGTTGACCACCCTGCACGTCACCCTGCTTGAGCAGCCGGCATCCGTCTCCAGTCCCAAGGCCCTGCTCGAAGCCGCCATCAAAACCTTATCCTCCAAGGACTACGATGTGCTGGTGCTCCTTAATGCCAACAACCTGGTAGACCCGACCTATTTGACTGACATCAACAAAGCCTACCACTCTGGAGGCATGGCCATCCAGACACACAAGGTTTCCAAAAAATACCCGACTCACCTTTCCTGGCTCAACGCCTTGATGGAAGAGGTCAACAATTCCCTCTTTCGACGTGGTCATGTCAACCTGGGCTTCTCTTCCAGCCTGATGGGCACCGGTATGGCCTTCGAGTTTGACTGGTTCAAACAAAATGCCGATTTTAAAGGCAATGTTGATATATCCAAATATCTGGAAGCCAAACTCCTGAAACAAGGCATTTTCATCGAGTACCTGGAACACGTTTACACGTACGAAGACAGCGTGCTCAATGTTGTTGCCTATAATAAACGACGCAAGGAATGGACCTCTACGGGAGCCAACACCAGGCATTACATCGTACGAGACCTTCCCAGGGCCTTGTTTGCCGGCAACTTGGATTACGGCGATAAAATCCTGCAATGGATGATGCCCTCCAAAATTCTATTGTTGGGTTTTCTGTTCATCATCGCCGGCTTGTTGTCGTATTACGAGCCCACACTCTCCGTCAAATGGTGGATCATGACAGGCTCCCTGCTGTTTGCCTATGTGATGGCCATCCCAGACAAGATGCTAACGTTTAGAACCCTGTGGGCCGTCATTCTGTTACCCATCCTTTTCCTTTCCGTCATCTTGAACAAACTCTTTACCCGTTCCAAGCGTTAAGGTAAGACACGTCTCACACCTCAATCAACGCAGGTATGAAAATCGCCATTGAAGCCCAACGGATTTTTCGTAAAAACAAGCACGGCATGGATTTCGTTGCACTGGAAATCATTCGCAGGCTGCAACGCATGGATACGGTCAATCAGTACTATATCCTGGTGGCACCCGGCGAAGACGTTTGCCTGCAGCCCTCAGCCCATGTCACCATCATTACCTTACGATGTCCCACCTATCCTCTGTGGGAACAGGTAGCGTTGCCTTTGGCCATCAAACGACTTAAGCCCGACATCATTCATTGTACATCCAATACGGCACCCCTGATGGGCAAAACCCCTTTGGTATTAACGCTACACGACATCATCTATCTGGAAACCAGGCAACAATCCAGTGCGTCATGGTATCAGAACATGGGTTGGCATTACCGACGGTTGGTCGTGCCGACCATCCTGAAACGGTGTGCAGCCATCATCACGGTATCTCGCTTTGAATGCCAACGTATCCGGGAATCCCTGCAATTGGATGCATCCCGCCTGGTGCCCATTCACAACGGATATGGCGACCATTTCAAACCCATTGAACAACCCTATGTCGTCACCAGCCGATACCTGAAAGAAGCGGACTACCTCCTTTTTCTGGGCAATACGGATCCCAAGAAAAATACACCCAGAACCCTGAAAGCCTACGGTTTGTACGTTCAACAAACGCCTAACCCCCTCCCGTTATTGGTGGCCGACCTGGCTTCCGAATACATCGACCAGGTGTTGAGCGACATCGACATGCCCTTTATCAGGCCCCTGCTGCGCTTCAGCGGATACATCCCCAACACCGACCTCCCCGCCCTTTACACTGGCGCCAAGGTTTTCCTGTACACCTCCCTGAGGGAAAGTTTCGGCATCCCCCTATTGGAAGCCATGGCCTGCGGAACACCGGTCGTGACCTCCAACACGTCGTCCATGCCGGAGGTAGCCGGTAACGCCGCTTTGTTCGCCGACCCCACCGATGAAAAAGAGATCGCTGCCCAACTGATGAAGCTTCTGACCGATGAGACCTGCTACCAAACCATGGTTTCAAAAGGTCTGGAGCGTGTCAAGGCGTTTTCCTGGGAAGCCACGGCCAAAGCCACCTTCAACGTATATCAATCCGTCCATGCGCAACACCTACGACCATGAAAAACCTGTCTTTCGTGTTTACGGGGCTACAACCTTGGGACATCAGCATTGGTTCCAACGCCATCGACATCGCCAAGGAAATGTCAACCAGGCATCGTGTGTTATACGTCAACGCCCCCATGGACGTCACGACCTTATTGAAGAACGAGCAAAAGCCTGAGAACATCAGAAGGAAAGCCGTTATAACCNNAGCCGATCCACTCAGAAAACTTACAGACACACTGTGGGTGTTAGACGTGCCTGTGATTGCACTACCCGTAAACGGCCTACCGGATGGACCGCTGTTCGATGCCGTCAATCGATTCAATAATCGATTAATTTTCAATTATATATCCAAAGTGGTGACCAAACATCACTTGCTCCCTTTCGCACACTTTATTGATAACGACATTTACCGGAGTTTCTACGCTGACCACTATTTGAAATCCCTACTCAGTATTTACTACAGACGTGACAACTTGCTCCCGTTTGATTACTGGAAACAACACGCACCCAGATTGGAGCCCGACTTGATTAAGCGATGCGACCTGGTGGTGTGTAATTCCGTCCAATTGGCCGAAGTGGCCGGTGCCTATAACGCCAACACCCACGACATAGGCCAGGGGCTTGACCTCGATGCCTATGACCCTACGTTGGTTGGAAAGACCCCTGAATTACTGGCCAACCTTCCCAGACCACTGGTAGGCTATATAGGTGACATAACCAGCGTGCGTTTGGATCCGGATTTACTGTACGAATTGGCCAATAGCCGTCCCAGGTATACGTTTGCCATGATAGGACCGGTGGATGCGGTTTTCAAAGCCCACCCACTCTATCGATTACCCAACGTATGCTTTACCGGCGGTATTCCAAAAGCAACCGTACCTGAACACATGGCCGCTTTCGATGTGTGCATCAATCCGCAAAAAATCAATGAGGTCACCATCGGCAACTATCCTCGGAAAATAGACGAGTACCTGGCCATGGGTAAGCCGGTAGTGGCAACGAAAACCTTGGCCATGGAACGGTTTAAGGATTACACCTACCTGTGTTCCTCAGCCGCCGAATACGCCATCGCCTTGGACAAAGCGTTAACCGAAACCGATGCCGAATCAGCAGCCATCCGTCGTCAATTTGCCCAGACCCACAGCTGGAAAAACAACGTGGACCACTTGCTTTCCCTGATTGAATCAACCTTAACCAACCGATTCCATGAATTATAGAACCTTTACAGACCTGAATCAGGCCATTCTCAAAGGCTTGCCCAAGGTTCCCAGAGACATCGATTTGATTGTCGGCATTCCTCGCAGTGGCATGATGCCGGCCAACTTGCTGGCACTCTACCTGAACAAGCCCTATACCGACATTCACTCGTTTATCAATGGTCATATCTACACGGCCGGCGAACGAGCCCAGTTTTTCGAATCCAAAGGCCATCGCAAAATCCTGGTCGTAGATGACAGCGTTGCTTCGGGAGGGGCGTTGAAGAAAAGCAAGCAATTGCTGACAGAGTCCTCCAAGGAGTACGAATACCTGTTTTGTGCGGTATATGTCGCACCCGGTAAGGAGCAAACCGTTGACATTTCCTTTGAAACCGTCCCCCTACCCCGTTACTTCCAATGGAACATCTTCAACCACACAGACTTGGAGAAGTCCTGCTTTGACATTGACGGTGTACTTTGCGTAGACCCCACTCCTGAACAGAACGACGACGGACCACGGTATCTTGATTTTATCATCAATGCACCACCGCTATTCATCCCAGGTAGCCGCATTGGTGCCCTTGTCACTTCGAGACTGGAAAAATACAGGCCGGAAACGGAAGTCTGGTTAGCTCAACAGGGGATTAAATACAACAAACTGATCATGTTGGATTTGCCTGACAAGGAAGCCCGCATGCGGGCAAACAACCATGCGACGTTCAAGGCTGAAACCTACCGTTCCGGTATCTATAAACTGTTCATCGAAAGTTCACTCAGCCAAGCTCACGACATCAACCGACTGACCGGCAAACCGGTATTCTGCACGGAAACGTTTGAAATGATCTTTAACGCTGAATCGTTGTTGTACAATATCAAGAGCGGGAAGTACGTGCCTTTCCTGAGGCGAGGAGCCTTACGTGTCAGGGATAT
>DOBD01000207.1:9979-19872 GCA_003506275.1 Bacteroidales bacterium
TCTACCAACTGAGCTATTTCGGCAGTGATCGATTGCTTTTCAGCAAAAGCCTTCCGTTAAGAGGGTAAGGCGGGCGCAAAATTAATCAGATTTTTTGAAATACAAAACGCTTGCCGCTTTTTTCAAACACGTCCGATCAATCGTTGGTGTCTGACATCAACCGTTTGTAAAACACCTCGAGCTCCTCGTCCATGTGTTTGAAGAAATCATCGCTCAACAGCAATTGCTCCTCGTCTATGGTCAGCAGTTCGGCCAGGACTTCCATCTCTTCATCGACCATCAGTACGGAAAAAGGTTTGATGATGTTCAATTCCTCGAACAGCCCTTCCTGGTGAATTTTCTGAACGATGGTACGCAGCAACGGTTCACAGGCTCCCAGTGCTTCATCTGTCTCCACCCGATCGGACTGATCCTCCCAGGCTGGCACCGGGCATTTGACCAGTACATTGTCTTCATCGTCCATGACCGTCACGTCACCCGAATCCGGATTGGGTAGAATGTACAAGTCAACGATGGCCGCCGATGACTCCCTGACTTTCAGTTTATCCAAGGCTTTGCGAAAAGCAAAATCCAACGTGTGAGACAAGGGTTCGTTTATCATAGCATCTTGATGTAGTGGTTGGTTGTCCGGGGTCAAAAGTACAAAATATCTCGCTACAATCACCTCAATGCGACAGCCTTTTCAACTCTTCAACGCGTCGTTGCAACGTTTTGCGCCAATTGGCCAACAAGTTGCTATCTCTTTCGGTGACAAAGCTGAAAGAACGCTGCATGGCCTCTGCTGCCTTATTCGACCACGCCAACGCATTAGAGGGATCTTCGAGACGTTCGAAATACAACATCATGTTTAGGGCTGAACGGTATGCACTTCGTCCAACACCGTTGGCGAATTCCTCTTCCCAGTAATCGGCCGCCTTGTCCCAATTATCCATTCGCACGGCATCGTAGGCATATTTCATGCGATAGCTGCCAGCAATAAAATACCAGCGGGAAACAGGCTGCCAGTAAGGGGTCAACACATTGAGTACCCGCCCGACTACGTAATCGGCAATTTCAGGTAGCGTACTGTCAACAGTGGGCAGGGCTTTCAAAACCTTTTCAATTGTTACACCAATCCGACTCCAATAAAGGGTGTCCGTTTGTTTGAAAGCCACCATGAGGGTGTCGGCACTCACATCGTACAACCGCCATACCACGGCACTGTACACGTCTCTGGTTGCCTCATACAAGGCATGGTCATATTGAGGGCTCGTGCCTATGCGGGTGACCGACTTCAGTTGCCATCCATCCATGGAAATCCATAACCGATGCGGCTGCTGGTGCCCCAGGCCATCTATCTGATTGTCAGTTAACGGATCTGATTGGGCAAAATCAAGGCTTGACACTTTGCGTTCCGGCAGACAACTGTCAGGCAACACATCCACGTATGGGTAAAAACCCAGCCCTTCCATTCTGTCCTTCAAGTACCCCAATAACAACGGTTTTGCCTGTGCTGATTGCACCTTGACCGTTACCACACTATCACCACCGTCCCTATTGGGCATCACAAGTGAATGGCCCATGAAATCGGGCTGATTACCGGCGTTGTCAATCAACAGCACTCCTTCTTCTCCTATCGTATGGTTAATATAAGCGGGCCTGAGGATCTCCATTTCGTACAAATCCATGGTTTTGCACGCAGTCAACAACAGTAACCCCGTTACGAACCCCAACCATCCTTTCATCATCGATTCTACGCTACTTGGTTTCAACACAAAAATACAGCTAAGTATTGGAATAAGCGTTTCTTAGTCTCAATTTTATTTGCTATCTTTGCGGCCGATTTTCGAATCAACATAATGTCCAATTCATTAAATTCTTACAAGGAAACATCCATCATGGAAGAAAACAAACAAACCACGCCGGCTGAAGCACCCGAACAGGTTGAAGCCCAAGCCACACAGCCCGAGGCTCCCGTAGCCGAAGCAGAAACACCGGCCGTCGAAACACCGGAAGCAGCCGAAGCACCAGTTGCCGAAGCACCAGCCGCAGAAGTCGTTGTCGAAACCCCGACCCCTGCACCTGCAACCCCCGCCGCACCGGCAGCACCTGCCGCCGACTTCGACTGGGACGCTTATGAAAAAGGCGAACTCTACAGCAGTGAATCCAAGGAAGACCTGCTAAAAGCGTATGACAACACCCTGAACACTGTCAAGGATAAGGAAGTCGTTGAAGGTACCGTCATCTCGATGAACAAACGCGAGGTGGTCGTCAACATTGGCTTCAAGTCCGATGGTATCGTTTCAATGAACGAATTCAGGTACGATCCCGATTTGAAAGTCGGAGACACCGTTGAAGTATACATCGAAAATCAAGAAGACAAGAAGGGTCAGCTCATCCTTTCCCACAAGAAAGCCCGCGCAACCCGCAGCTGGGATCGCGTGAACGCAGCCCTCGAAAACGATGAAATCATCAAAGGTTTTGTCAAATGCCGTACCAAGGGTGGTATGATTGTCGACGTATTCGGCATGGAAGCCTTCTTGCCCGGTTCCCAGATTGACGTCAAACCCATCCGCGACTATGATGTTTTTGTCGGCAAGACCATGGAGTTCAAGGTTGTTAAAATCAACCAGGAATTCAAAAACGTTGTTGTTTCCCACAAAGCCCTTATCGAAGCCGAACTGGAACAACAGAAAAAAGAAATCATCGCCAAGCTCGAAAAAGGACAAGTACTCGAAGGAACCGTCAAGAACATCACCTCGTACGGTGTTTTCATCGACCTGGGCGGCGTAGACGGTCTGATCCACATCACCGACCTGAGCTGGGGCCGCGTCAGCGATCCCAAGGAAGTGGTCGAACTCGATCAGAAACTCAACGTGGTTATCCTCGACTTTGACGATGAAAAGAAACGCATCGCCCTGGGTCTGAAACAACTGACCCCACATCCATGGGATGCTCTCGACAACAACCTCAAGGTGGGTGACAAGGTCAATGGTCGCGTGGTCGTCATGGCCGATTACGGTGCGTTCATCGAAATTGCAACAGGTGTGGAAGGATTGATCCACGTTTCAGAAATGAGCTGGTCACAGCACCTGCGCAGTGCTCAGGATTTCATGAAGGTGGGCGATACGGTTGAAGCTGTCATCCTGACCCTCGACCGCGAAGAACGCAAGATGTCACTGGGCATCAAGCAACTGAAGGAAGATCCATGGGCCAACATCGAAACCAAGTACGCCGTTGGAAGCCGTCACCAAGCCAGGGTTCGCAACTTCACCAACTTTGGTGTCTTTGTGGAAATCGAAGAAGGTGTAGACGGTCTGATTCACATCAGCGACCTGAGCTGGACCAAAAAGATCAAACACCCGAGCGAATTCACCCAACTGGGCACCAACATCGAGGTGGTCGTTCTCGAAATCGACAAGGACAACCGCCGCTTGAGTCTGGGCCACAAACAACTGGAAGAAAATCCCTGGGATGTCTTTGAAAACATCTTCAATGTCGACAGCATCCACGAAGGCACCATCATCGACGTAATGGATAAGGGCGCCGTAGTCTCCTTGCCTTACGGCGTGGAAGGTTTTGCCACGCCCAAACACCTGGTTAAGGAAGATGGCACCACCGCACAAGTAGATGAAAAAATCGCCTTCAAGGTGATTGAGTTCAATAAGGACTCCAAACGCATCATCTTGTCACACAGCCGCATCCACGAAGATGAAGCCAAGGGTAGTGACGTTGCCGCCAAACCGGCCACAAAGAAAGCCACAGGCACCAAGAAAGCCACCAAAAAGGATGAGGTAGAAACCTCTACTCCCAAGATGGAAAAAACCACATTGGGCGATATCGACGCCTTGGCTGCTCTTAAGGAACAACTCGAAAACAAAGGTTGATTCCCCTGATATCCCTTCAACTCAAAGCCCTGCGTATGTTACGCAGGGCTTTTTTTTGTCACAAACCACACGCTGTGATTAAGAACTCCCGATTTATGTATCTTTGTGGAAAATCAATCCCCCATGAAACCCACTTTCTGCCTGTTGGCCGCTTGTCTACTGTTGGTTGCCTGTAAGGAAAGCCGATTCAGCGTACCTGGTTACCCTTCGCATCCGATTTCCATCGTACGGTTTGATCAGGATTTTCAAACAGAGGAACGCAGTATAGACTCTGCCTTTCTCTACCTGTACGCCACCAACATCATGGAAGTGGGCGAACCCGGCAGCCAGATGTACAACGACTTCAATACCATTTACCACAACGATCCGGATATCGCCAACCTCTACGACAGCTGTGAGACAGCCTTTCTCAATGTGTCCGATGTAGAAGAGGCGCTAACATGGGCTTTCCATCGGTTGACCTATTTTTTTCCACACATGACCATACCGAAAGTCTATATGCATATTTCCGGTTATGGCGAATCCATTGTTTCTGCACCTGGCATGTTGTCGGCCAGCCTCGACAAATACCTGGGTTCCCAACATCCGATGTATCAGATTCTGTATGAACCCTATCAGTACCGTAGGATGGTTCCTGAAAAATTGTTGTCTGATTACCTGACAGGCTGGATTCGTTCCGAATGGATGCCAGAGCGTATGATACAGAAAGACCGCCTGCTTGACCATATGATTTATGAAGGAAAGATCGTTTTCCTGACCAGCCTGGTACTTCCCGACGAACCACTGGAACGCCTGTTGGCCTTCACACGGGAAGAATTGAGCTGGTGCATAGCCAATGAAAAAGACCTTTGGAAGAGTCTGCTTGAAAAGCAAATGCTTTATACGACAGACAAACTGGCCATGGCTAAATTCTTAGAGGAAGGGCCTTCCACGCCTTTCTTCCCTGACGAATCACCCGCTCGTGCCGTCACCTGGTTGGGTTACCGCATTGTTGAAGCCTACATGACACGCCAGGAAAAGGCAACCCCTCGTGATTTGATGGAACTACTCGATGCCCAGGCGCTACTCAACGGCTCCCTGTACCGTCCTTGACGGCTCCAGCACCAAACGCATTTCGCACCGCTTGCAAACAAACAGCAAACGGATCTTTCGTCCCTGGTAAACCAACCAAGCCGGTGTCGGCTTGTCCGTCTGGTGCGACACTTCCCTGGGACACCCCCCCAGCTCGTATTTCAGGCAATACTTGTTGATCATCACCGTGGTTTCCGAAGCGTACTGTGTTGAGGCTTGATGCTCGGGGGCCCACGCCATGTGTTTCACCTGGTGGTCGCTGAAGAAACGTTTCGAAGCCTCGTTCAAGACATGATCCATGTAGGTTAATGTTGCCTCAGGAAACGCATGGGACGTAGGCTTGAACGGGACGAATGTCTGTTTGTACGCCAAACGGATAACCCGTTCCAACGCATCGCACAACTCTCTCCGCCAATTGCTCCACACGGACGCTGGAACGAACCACTCAGCCGACCAGTCCAGCAGGCACGCTGTCATGACAAAACGGGTTTGACCCAATCTACCCAACTGCAAAATGACCTGATCACGTTGTGGCTTTTCGGCGATGATCTTGGGATAGATTAGACGTTTTACCGCCTTGTGTCCATGGCAGTCAGACAACTCGAGCGCAAAACCATCCGGCGTTTCCCAACAAAGCCATTGTACAGGTAGCACTCTTCGGGTTTCACGACGTTCCAACTGTTTGTCAAACGCTTGATCAAACGTCCTGAACAGCCGGGAGCCCTCCTTGATGGCTGGCATGGTGGCCGGATAAACAGTCGTCCCTTCCACCCTGTTCACCCTGAATCCGGCAAACACCCCATCCGATCCCAGAAAACTAAGGCCGTCACCGTTGGTCAAAGGCGTTTTAAGGAGTAGCTCCAGCCGGTCTTTATGCACACGCCTGACCGCCCCCACCGGTTCTCCCAATGATTTCGGGGTGTCCCTGTTGTTCATAGGAGCCCTCGTTCCTAAAAAGTACGTCGTGAATCCCCTATTGAAGCTTTTATACACATCAGGGGTAAAAGCCAGTTTGACCTGCCCCATTGAAGATCGTTGACACATTGGTCTTTGTTCCAGAAGGCGGTTCAGGGCTTGATGATACCAAGCCGTCACGTTAGCTACGTAACCGGCATCTTTCAAGCGACCTTCTATTTTGAATGAAGTTACCCCTGCATCAAGGAGGGCTTCCAGGTATTCGGTAGCATTCAAATCACGCAAGGACAATACGTGCTTTTGCTTAAGCAAGGTTGTGCCATCTTCAGCCAACACATCATAAGGCAAGCGGCAACTCTGGGCACACTCTCCCCTGTTCGCACTTCGTCCGCCCAATGCATGGCTCAGGTAACACTGTCCGCTGTAACTGACGCACAATGCGCCGTGAATAAACACTTCCAGTGGCACGTTGGTTTGTTCAGCTATCTCGCTGATCTGATCGATGGACAATTCCCTGGCCAGCACCACTTGACTGAATCCGGCTTTCTCCAGAAATTGCACCTTTTCCAAGGACCTATTGTTGGTTTGAGTACTGGCATGCAGAGGAATAGGTGGTAAATCACACGTGGTCAGCCCCATATCCTGGACAATCAGGGCATCAACACCGAGCGCCCATAAGTCCCAGGCCAAAGCCGTAGCTTCGGGCAACTCTTCATCGTGCAACAAGCTGTTCAAGGTAACGTAGACCTTAACATGCCAGGCATGGGCTTCACTGACTACCTCGGCAATATCATCCAGGCTGTTGCCGGCTGACGCCCTGGCACCAAAACGGGGAGCTCCCATATAGACAGCATCGGCACCGTGCAGGATAGCCTGCCTGGCTGTCTCCGCGTTCTTGGCTGGAGCCAGCAATTCGATGGTACGCAGTCGAGGCATGAAAAGTGGCTAAAAATTTACCGAATCTGAGAAATATCAAACGGGGTTTCCTGGTAGACAAAGTAGTTCAACCAGTTGGTAAACAAAAGATTGGCATGACCTCTCCAGCGAACAACCGGCATCTGTGACGCGTCATCACCGGGGTAGTAATTCAACGGCTTGTTGATGGGTAGACCCTTGGACAGATCCCTTTTATACTCGTTACCCAGGGTGTTGGGCGCGTATTCCGAGTGGCCTGTTACGTAGAAATCCCGGCCATTCCTGGCCATAACCATGTACACGCCTGCTTCTTTGGACTCAGACAGCAGGGTCAATTCAGGCACCTTGAGAATATCTTCCCGTCGTATTTCTGTGTGGCGGCTGTGGGGGACGAAAAACTCATCATCAAACCCTCTGAAAATGGGATTTTGAGGCTCGTTCATGGTATGCTTGAATACGCCAAACATCTTGCTATCCAAAGGATACTTTGGTATGCCGTAACTGTGATAGAGACCAGCTTGAGCTGCCCAACAGATATAGAGTGTCGAGGTGACGTGCGTCTTCGACCAATCCACAATGGCCTTGAATTCATCCCAGTAGGTAACCTCTTCAAAATCGAGTTGCTCTACAGGAGCCCCGGTAATGATCATGGCATCGTAGTTTTGATCACGCATGCTGTTGAAACTTCGATAAAACGTTTTCATGTGTTCCATCGGGGTATTCTTGGACACATGGCTTTTCAAGCGCATGAACTCAATTTCCAACTGCAGGGGCGTATTGGACAACAACCTGATCAAATCGGTTTCAGTGATGATTTTTAGGGGCATCAGGTTGAGAATGGCTATCCTCAAAGGGCGAATGTCCTGACTGGTCGCTCTCCCTGTATCCATGACAAAGATATGCTCTTTTTTCAGCAACTCTATCGCCGGTAATTGATTGGGCAGATTTAATGGCATCTTGAAAAGTGGGGGCTATAGGTTAAGTTGAGCAAACGCTTGTTCCACGTCTTCTTTGAGGTCGTCAATATGTTCCAGTCCCACCGACAAACGGAGCAAATCGGGGTAAACACCGCCAGCCTGCTGGTCGGCTTCCGACAATTGACGATGGGTAGTGGAGGCAGGATGGGTTATCAATGTCCTGACATCTCCAATATTGGTCACATGGGAGATCAGCGTCAAGCTTTCCACAAAGCGAACTGTTTGCTCGAAACCGCCCTTTACACGGAAAGTCAATACGCCTCCAAATCCATGGCTGAGGTATTTATTGGCTAATTCATGGTAGGGGTGATTGGGTAAACCCAGGTAGCACACATCAAAAACGGCAGGATGCTGATTCAACCATGTTGCCAGTTCCATCGCTTGGTCACAGATTTTCTGAACCCTGACTGACAATGTTTCCAGTCCCTGGAGCAATTGCCAACTGTTAAACGGGCTCTGGCAGGCGCCCAAATCCCGTTGGTTTTCAGCAATCAGACGCATGGCAAACGCTGCCTGACCGAACTTTTCCCAAAAGACCAATCCATGATAGCCTTCAGAAGGCTGTGTGTATTTGGGAAACTTCCCGTTGCCCCAGTTGTAGGTTCCTCCGTCTACCACTACGCCTCCCATAATGGTACCATGGCCGCCTATCCATTTGGTAGCACTTTCCACCACGATATTGGCGCCAAAATCCAAGGGGCGACACAAATAACCGCCGCATCCAAAGGTATTATCGACAATCAGTGGAAGATCATAGCGTTTGGCCAAGGCTGCCAGGGATTCAAAATCGGGTACATTAAATTTAGGATTTCCGATATTTTCGGTATACAGAGCCTTGGTATTCCCGTCAATCAGGGCTTCCATGGCCGCAGCCGTATCATCCTTGGCTTTCCTTGCCTCAATGCCCAAATCCTTGAGACTGACAAAAAATTGATTATGGGTACCTCCGTACAAATAGGGACTCGTCACAAAATTGTCTCCGGTCTTCATTATATTGAGGATGGTCAACAATTGGGCGGAATGTCCGGACGATGTCGCAACAGCAGCAATACCGCCTTCCAACGAAGCCATCCGTTGTTCAAAAACAGCGTTGGTTGGGTTATTGAGCCGCGAATAGATATAGGGAGAAACGCCTTCTTTAAAATCAAGGTTAAACAAATCGGCTCCATGCTGAGCGCTATCAAACACATACGCTGTCGTCGGATGAATGGGAACAGCACGGGCATTGGTCTGATCCGGTGTCGTACCCGCGTGGATCTGCCTGGTTTCAAAACGCCATTTTTTCATTGGTTGTCGTGTTTTGACACCCCTTTCCTTGATGAACAATCAAGGTCTTGAGGCATTGTAAGATGGTTAAAAACGTAATTACAAAGGTAGATAGAAAAATTGATATAATGCTGGTGAAGAAAAACAGGCATTTATTTGGAAAATTGCCAAAGTGAGCGTACGTTTACAAAAGGATAGTGAAAACCAACCAAAAAAACAACATGCCTTCTCGCTTGAACGTCCATAATGGCTTGGACAAATGGATAGAACTGGCTCTTTTGCTGGTTTTGCCCATGTTGATGTTTCTCTTGACAGGCATCGGTGCATACTGGTCATCAAAACACCTGGAGTTTTCAGTGGCCACTGGCCTAATCGCCTTCGTAGTGGGCGCTTTTATTTCAGTGGTCATTAAATTGATTATTCGAATTGACATTTACACCCTGCCATCCTACATCTTTTTGATTTGTTACTTTACCTTCATGCTATTCTTTTACCTGATTTGTCAGGCATTACCCATTTTGCTTCCCTTAATCGGTTTACTAAGCGCAGTCTGTTGGAAACGTCGTTGCCTTCACACGGGCAAATACAAATCCAGCATTCCATTTGAACAGTTTCGGGTGTCTCTTTTCACCGCTGTGTTCACTGGTTTGTTTACCATGCTGTCATTTCTCATTCTTCTTACTGGTGTACAACCCATTGGCTGGTTACGTTTCTTTGTACCCATCCTGATGCCTCTCCAGCTACCCGTTTATATTCTGGTCATGACCACCTTCAGTGCACTGATGGCGTATATCCAGTTCAAACTCAGCAAGCTAGCTTTTTAACAAGGGGGATGGCATCCCATGGCTCTCTTTACGATGTTTCTATACCACTTGTTCTATCT
>DOBD01000033.1 GCA_003506275.1 Bacteroidales bacterium
AGACAACGACGCCATTGACCCTGGCTTATTGCTGGACCCCAACGACGGCCGCCTGTGGTGTTCGTACGGCACGTATTTCGGCTTTATCCGCCTGGTGGAACTGGACCCTAAAACAGGCATGCGGGTGGAAGGCAACGAGGCCATCAACATCGCCATCGATTGCGAAGCCACCGATTTGATCTATNNCACGACGGTTGGTATTACCTGTTGGGCACACACGGCACCTGCTGCGACGGCGTCAATTCCACGTACAACATCGTTGTGGGCCGTTCGAAAAAGGTGACGGGTCCCTACCTGGACAACATGGGCAGGGATATGCTGGAAGGTGGCGGCAAACTAGTCGTGGCGGCTCGTGACCGAAAGATCGGTCCTGGGCACTTTGGCTGGATCAACCTGGGCGATGGTGTGCAGAAAATGTCCTGCCACTACGAGGCCGACCTGGATCAGAGTGGTCGCAGCGTGCTGGGCATACTTCCCTTGCTCTGGAAAAATGGCTGGCCGGTGGCCGGTGAGTTATTCAAGGAAGGCACCTACGAAATTGAATCGGAACGCAGGGGGTATGCTCTGGAATTGGCCGTGGATTTTGTACGGATGCCTGTTGCCAGACGCGGGTTTCAGGTCAACAACGATGAGCCCATCAAGGCCATCCCGAACCAAACCCTCGATGAGGTGGAGCCCACCTGGCCTGGTGGCAACATTGAGGTACGCATCGGCGATTACATGGTGCGCCCGCACCAGCGTTGGACCATCACAGCCGTGCCTGAGGCCGGCGGGTATTTGGGTGGTCCTTACTACAAGATCGTCATTGCCGGTACCGAACGGGCCCTCACGGCAACGGCCGACGCTGAATTGACCACGGTGCCCGTCTTTACCGGCGCGCCTGAACAATTGTGGCGCATTGATCAGTTGATCGACGGCACTTACCGCATCATGCCCAAGGCCATCCCGAACTCAACGGCTCAATATGCACTGGTCTCGGCCGGCGACAGCACCCCTACCCTGGCCCCCTTTGACGGCGACAGCGACAACTGCAAATGGAATTTCAGGGCGCATTGACGGCGCCTACTTTTTCAGTCCGTTCAGAAACAAGATGGGTATTGACCGATTTGACAACAATTAGTTGGAATGATGGGTGGTTGAATCGGATTTTTGGGAAGAAACTTGGAAAATGTATCTATCTAGATACCTTTGCAAAGAATATAGCGAAGTTGTTCTAATGCGAAGAATAAGAATCCCGAGAATACTGAAAATCAATTGGATAGAAAATCTTTCCATCTCCGTTGTTTTTAACAATGGCGAATCACGCGTAATAGACTTCGACTTGTTGTTGAAGGACTTAAACGTTAAACCCGATTCTCCGGAATCCATTTTGTATGATACAAAGGCGCTTGCCAACGCAAAAGTGAGCGAACAAACGTTGTCCTGGGATAATGTTGAGCAGTACATCAGTTTTAGAAACGGGGAAAAGAAAAGGGTACCGTACGAGATAGGCGCCGATGTTTTATTTTCATACAGTAAACCGGAAGATTCAAGTCCTTCGAAGGGTATTGGTCAGACCATACGTAGTTCCAGATTACGCAGTGGCATGTCTCAGAGTGATTTGGCATTAGCCAGTGGCACTTCAAGGACGTACATTTCCAAAATTGAAAATAACCGTTCTGATGTTGAATTGGATACCCTTAGAAAAATTGTCGAGACCGGTTTGGGCAAAAAACTGGAAATCAAGATAACTGAACCATGAATAAAGCGTTCCATCCATTTATCTTCTTGTTTCTGGGGCTCGTTTCTTTCTCATTGAGGGCGCAAAGACCAATGAGGATCCTGCTGCGGGGATAGAAGGCCAATCCGTTGGGATACAGTTTAGCCATGCGTCGTTTTCAGCTTTCGACGTTGAGTTGGCCGACAAGCAATGGCTGAATGCCGAGGTGTCAACGCTCACGTTCGATGTCATTCGTTATAAAAACAAGCCTTCGGTGTGGTCTGCCTTATTGGATAAGACACAGGAGTACCAGGTGTTGTACAACGATACGGAGCAATCGGTGATCGTGGCGATGAATCTGATCAACCCACACCTGAATCCAACCTTTGATCTGAAAAAGACGATCAGGGTTATCAGGCGGCTGAACCATCCGTTTGGCGAAGAAATGCTTCGATCCCTACTTATGGTGTACCTAAAAACAGGGCAAACCGAAAAGGCTGACACCGTTCGGCGGATGGCTGGTTTGAAAGATACAATTTAACGAACATAATTAGCGGGCACAACAAGCGGTTTTCCAAAATATGCG
This sequence comes from Bacteroidales bacterium, assembly GCA_003506275.1. Lineage (GTDB taxonomy): Bacteria > Bacteroidota > Bacteroidia > Bacteroidales > UBA1402 > UBA8389. Next base: position 2,286 of record DOBD01000033.1, read on the forward strand.
GATAGCATTGAGATCGTTCGAAGTGTAAAATTATGTTGACCGCTCAACCATTTTGTCACCTCACTTGGATGTTTACCTATCTCCTCCGCAAATTGTTTTTTGGTTAATCCTTTTGCACGTATCATTGCATCCAACTCGTCAGATATGGCAAATGATAGATCAACCTCAGCCAATACCTCAGTGGGAACTTTCGCCACCATCGTTTTATACGTGTTGAAAATCGTTTTCATAACTCAAAGGTTTTATCCGTTTCGATATGATTCAATGTAAACCGAACTGTGCCTTCCTTAACACCTTCATTAAGAAGTTGCTCAAAACGCTGTAAAGTAATTACATACCCTTTCAAAGTGTCATCCTCATTATAGGTTTTTGTCTTTTTAACGCCACCATTGCCAAGAACTAGAATCTTATCGGACAGCCGCAAGCAGTACAAACGCAACTTGGATGACACAACTGGTAATGCACAAACTCCATCATTGTACTTCCCTTCAGGGCGAAAAAAACGTTCCAAGGCGCCACGATCAGCAATTTTATCAATAAAGGCGACAATACGCATCAAATCCGGACTGTATTATGCATCCTCCTTGAATTTTGAATAGAAACGTTCAAATTCGCTTTCATCTTCCGATAGGTACTGTATGGTATAAATAGTACAGTTATCTGCCTCATTAACAAGCAATAATTCCAATTCACTCATGACATATTAGATTCTTATACTGCAAATATACAAAGAGAATTTCACTTATAAGTAAAATCCTCTACTTATTTTAGTTGTTCGTACCACTATTACTGTCTTACTTAAAGCACTTTCTTACTTTAACTTCATACTCTATTCTTTCGTTTGGCTGATCGCTAACGAATGGCTATTTTTGCAACAAGATAGCGACCAACATGCATTACCTCATCGTCGGGCTGGGCAACATCGGCCCCAACTACCAACATACGCGTCACAACATTGGCTTTGATATTCTGGACGACCTGGCCATTGATGCCGGATTGACCTTTACCGACAGGCGTTACGGGGCCGTAGCCGACCTCAAACTCAAGGGCCATGTGTTGACCTTGCTGAAACCGTCTACCTATATGAATTTGAGCGGACACGCCGTGAGGTATTGGATGCAGGCCGAGAAAATCCCCCTCGAACAGGTGCTGGTGGTGGTCGACGATGTAGCGCTGCCTTTTGGCACCCTGCGCTTACGCCCGGGCGGCAGTGATGCGGGGCACAACGGCCTGAAACACATTCAGGAAACGTTGGGCACCCAGGATTACGCCAGGCTGCGATTCGGCATTGGCAATGACTACCCCAGGGGGCGGCAAGTGGACTATGTGCTGGCCGGTTGGACCCCTGAACAGCTGGAGACGTTGCCTGAACGTATTGAGTTAGCTGGCAAGATCATCCAACAGTTTTGCCTCGCTGGCATTCAACGGACCATGAACGAATTCAACAAACGCTGATGGCCAACGAAGTGCGCATTGATAAATGGTTGTGGGCGGCCCGCTTGTTCAAGACACGGTCTATCGCCACCGAGGCCTGTAAGAAAGGCCGGATCACGCAGCGGGGGCAAATCCTGAAGCCGTCACGGATGATCAAGGAGGGTGATGTGATTGAAGTACGCAAACCGCCGATCGTCTGGTCATTCAAGGTTCTGAAGCCCATACAAAACCGGGTCGGGGCCAAGTTGGTACCTGAAGTGTTGGAAAACCTGACACCGCCCGACCAATTGGAATTGCTGGAAATGAGCCGGCTGGCGGCTGCCAACCAACGGGCCAAGGGGCTGGGCAGGCCCACCAAAAAAGACAGGCGCGATCTGGACTCCTTTGCTACCGAGCCTGATTGGATGGATTGGTACCTGGGAGAGGATGAGGATAACGATGTGACACCGGAGGAATCATGAACGATTCGTCAACACTCCGGTTTGACTTGAGCGTGGTCGTTGTCAATTACAACGGTCGGACTTGGTTGGAGGGACTCCTCCCCGACCTGGAACGTTATGTGTTGCGGCAATCGCGTTTCCGCGTGGAAGTCGTCGTGGTTGACAACGCCAGCACGGATGATTCCCTGGCCTTGCTCGAAACCCACTCCTGGTTGCGGCTGATTCGTTCAGACGTGAACGGGGGTTTCGCCTACGGCAATAATCTGGCCATCAAGACCATAAACAGTCGATATGTGTGTTTGTTGAACAGCGATACCAACCTGCCGGACACCCTGGACGTACTGGTGGAATACCTGGACTCAGAGCCCTGTGTGGGCGTGGTCACCCCCAGGATCATAACAACGGACGGAAGCCTGGACAAGGCATGTCACCGGGGCGAGCCGACACCTTGGGCCTCTTTGACGTATATGGTTGGATTGGAACGGTTGTTTCCACGGTCTGGCTGGTTTGGGCAGTACCACCAGGGCTGGGAGGATTTATCGACCATCCACCCCATCGGCGCCTGTACGGGAGCGGCCATGATGGTGAGGATGGCTGCCATCAATCAGGTAGGGTTGCTGGACGAGCGTTTCTTTATGTATGGGGAAGACCTGGACTGGTGCCGTCGTTTCAGGGAAGCAGGGTTCAGCCTGATCTACCACCCCGATGTCACGGTGGTGCACCACAAATACAAATCGGGGTTGAGTGGCGCGTCTGCCGGTACACGTGAAACCACCAAGGCGTGGTTTTACAAATCCATGCTGCTTTACTACGACAAATACAATGGTGGCCGAAGGGGGTTGTTCAGCGCCTTACTTCGTTTGTTTGTTGCGTTGAAAGTCAGAAGGTGATGCGACCCATTTTTACCGTCTGAATAACTGATAGATAGCCACATCCATCCACTTTTCCTCACGCCGGATCCATTGTTTCAGGATGCCGGCTTCCTGGTAACCCGCTTTACGGAAGAGGTGCAGGCTTGGGATATTGTCGGCCGGCACGTGGGCGAAGAGCATGTTGAGCCCCAGAAACTTGAAGGCNNGGCTGCCAGACCATATCCTTTTCCTTGGTAGGCCTCGTCGACCAGCAAGCCGATGCCGGCCCTGCGGTGGTGGGGATCGATCTCATACAGGTCGATGGTGCCAATGGTGGGCTGAGTGGTCTGAGCGTTTTGGGCGTTTTGAGCGTTTTGAGCGACGGCGGATGGGGCGCCAGCCAGGGTCATCATCAACCGCAATTGCCTGGTTTCGTAGAGGTCACGTGCCGCGTTTTCCAGGTATTGACGGAGCAAAAAAGCGGAATAGGGCGAAAGGGTATTGCCCAGTTCCCAAAGGGCGGCGTTGTTTTCCCAGGTGTACAGCAAAGACAGGTCGTCTGGTTCCAGCGCCCTCAATCGAAGCAAGTCATTCTCTAGCCAGTTCATGTTTACTTATTTGGGTAACCAATCATCTTTTTCCTCTTCCTCTTCTTCCTCCTCCGGATTACCTTCCTCCTCATCCGAAGCCTCATCAGCAGGACTCTCAGAAGCCGGTTGATCGGCATTCATTTCATTGTCAAAACGGGCGTTGGTGGGCCAGATAAACAGGAAGAGCACCATCACCACCATGAACATCATCAAGGTGGCGTTCATGTGGGTGAAGACCTGCAACGCCAAAACCAAAACGGCAACGGTTGCAAAAACGGCCAGGCGGGTGTATACGATGCTGGTGTAGCGGGCCAGGCGGTCGACGCCTTCGGTTTCCTTTTTCAAGGCTTTGACACGCCGGCTCGACCAGACAAGCACCCCGGGTAACNNCTCCTAAACTAAGTAGAATGACGATCTGTTGCAGGTTGATGGCCGTCAACTTGGACAGTTGAGGCCAGGTTGAGGTCATGGGGTGAAAAGCCAGGACAGCCAGGGCTATCAGTGCCAGCAGCGTAAGTACGTATATACGTTTGAACGTTTTGTTCGAATTCATGGTGAGGAGCTTATCGGTCAATTTGTATCAGTTATCCTTTGTAGGCCACCCGGTTGACGATGGAACGGCCCAGGGTGACTTCGTCGGCGTATTCCAGTTCATCCCCAACTGCGATACCCCTGGCTATGGTGGTCATGGACACAGGATAGGATGCCAGTTTGCGGTAGATGAAGAAAGCGGTGGTATCGCCTTCCATGGTAGCCGGTAGGGCCAGCACTACTTCGTCTGGTTGTTCAGAGGCTACCCGTTTCACCAGGCTGTCGATTTCCAGGCTGGAGGGACCCACACCGTCCATGGGCGAAATCAAGCCGCCCAGTACGTGGTACACGCCGGTGTATTGGCCGGTGTTTTCCACCGCCATCACTTCCCGCACGTTTTCCACCACGCAGAGTTGCTTGTGATCCCTGGAGGGATTGGCGCAAATGGGGCATATCTCATGATCGGTGATGTTGCGGCATACGCTGCAGTAGCGGACATCGTGTTTGAGGCGGATCATGGCATTCCCGAACCGTTCCACCTGATCGGTGGGTTGCTTGAGCAGGTGCAGCACCAGTCGGAGGGCTGTTTTCTTGCCAATGCCGGGCAGCTTGGAAAATTCACTGACGGCCTCTTCCAGCAAGGTTGAAGGGAACGCTTGATTCATAAGTAAGGACGTGTAAACACACAAAGATACGCCAATTTGGGTTTTTGACAAACTGCCTCAAATAAACTACCTTTGCGGCCATGAACGTGGGTATCTGGATGCTCCTTTTACTGGTGGGCTACTACGCCCTGTTGCTGTTGATTGCCAAATGGGTGGGCCGTCAACGGGGCAACGACGCCTTTTTCACCGGCAATCATACTTCACCCTGGTACGTGGTGGCCATCGGCATGATCGGCACGTCGGTTTCGGGGGTCAGCTTCATCTCCGTACCCGGCATGGTCAGGGAAAACGGATTCCTGTATATGCAGACCGTGTTGGGCTTCTTCGTGGGGTACATCCTGATTGCCAAGGTACTCCTCCCGTTGTATTACCGGTTGAATACGGCCAGTATCTACGAATACCTCTCGCTGCGTTTTGGTCCCAGGGCGTACAAAACGGGGGCCGCTTACTTCCTGCTGGCTAAAAGCCTGGG
>DOBD01000003.1 GCA_003506275.1 Bacteroidales bacterium
CACGGGAATGGCTTCGAGGATGTGTTCAGGTTTGTCACCGTCCATGACCACACCCCGCTCGGTTTCCAGTTTCCAAGCGCCTTGGTTGATGTCGAGCACCATGGTGTTCATGCCCAGGTTCATGCCGGCTTTTTGGGTGCTGAGACGGGTACGCAGGCTGGAGTTGAAGAAGACCATCATCAAGGTCTTGTTTTCGCCCAAGTGTTTATAGGAAAACCGATGTTGCTTTATCTCGAGGGCTTCCTTGACGGCTTCGTTCAAGTTGCCTAAATCTTTGACGTTGGTGAAGTGTCTCATTGTGTTGAGGGTTTATGGCCGAAGATACGGCTTTTTCATGATAGGTTTGTGTGATTGATGACTTCGAGGAGCAGGGCCATGGCTGAAAGGGCAGCCATGTCGACGGTGCGACCGCGGTGTTGTCCGAACTGGTAACGACGGCTCAGGATTTCGGTGCCTGAACAGACGCAGATCCAGACGGTGCCGACTGGCTTTTCAGGACTGCCTCCATCGGGTCCGGCGATACCGGAAACGGCCAGGGCCAGGTCGGTGCCAAAACGTTGCCGGATACCGGCCGCCATCTGCTCTACGACAGTTTGGCTAACAGCACCTTCTGTCTCCAAACTGGCCGGATCAACGCCCAGTGCCTCCACTTTGATGCGGTTATCGTAGGCCACGACAGAGCCGGTGAAATAGGCTGAACTGCCGGGAATACTGGTCAACAAGTGAGCAATTCGACCGCCTGTACAGCTTTCGGCCGTGGAGAGGGTTAGTCCGCGTTTTTTTAGCGCCTGTCCAACAACCGCTTCCACCGGTATGTCGGCCTCGGCCAGGATGGCCTTGCCCAAAATTCCTCGGAGGCTTACCAATTCGTGTTCGAGGCTGGCAGCCAAGGCTTCCGGTTCGTTCAATGAACTGGTCAATCTAAGTTTAACCAAGCCTGGTGAAGGCAAGTAGGCTAACTTTATCCAGGACGGGAGGTTGTTTTCCCAGTCGGACAGGGTCATGGCCAGACCAGATTCGGGGTACCCGTGTACCAAGACCGTACGGTGCATCAGTGCCGGTGTCTTGAAGTGCGCTTTCAGTCTGGGCAGGACCTCGTGGCTCATGACCCATTGCATCTCAGAGGGAACGCCAGGNNCAGGCATGGAGACCAACACGTTGCCGTCCTTATCAAACCAGGTAACAGGAGCGGTGCCGCGTTTGTTTTGGATGATGGTGGCCGACTTGGGTACGTAAGCCTGGTTGAGGGTTAATTCGTTGAGAACGACGGGTCTGTCCTTAAACAACGCCTGAATGTTTTCCAACACGGTGGTGTCGTACACCAATTCCGTGTTGAAATAGGTGCACAGGGTTTGTTTGGTGATGTCGTCTTTGGTGGGGCCAAGGCCTCCGGTGACCAGCACCACGTCGGCCCGGTTGAAGGCCAGATCAACAGCCTCCAGAATGTGTTCGGTGTCATCGGACACCGAGGTGATTTGCTTGATGCGAAATCCTTCCTGGTTTAAGACAGTGGCCATCCAGGCCGAATTGGTGTCGACTATCTGGCCGATCAGGATTTCATCACCGATGGTGATCAGTTCAACAAGGACGTCTTTCATGGGCGCGTGTGCCCATCCCCCGTGATGAGCCATTTGTAAGTAGTGAGTTCTTCCAGGGCCATGGGGCCTCTGGCGTGGAGTTTCTGGGTGNNAGGGCCCCGTCGGTGAAGGCCGTGGAAGCGTTGGTATAGACACAGGCCGCATCAACTGTTTGGGAGAAACGCAACGCCGTGGTTTCGTTTTTCGTGAGGATGCATTCGCTGTGTTTGGAGCTGTAGGTGGCGATGTGGGCCAGGGCTTCGTCCAAGGCACTGACGGTCTTGATTGCCATTTTATAGTCAAGAAACTCAGTGCCGAAATGCTCGGGTTGGGCTACCTGCAACAGGTTGGTCGGGTAGTGGCTCGAAAGGGCTGCAAAGGCCTCGGGGTCTGCGAAGATCGTCACAGACTNNGTTGAAGACCACGGCGGCCCCTTTTTCCAGGTCGGCGTCCACATCGAAGTAGGTGTGGCAAATGCCGGCACCTGTTTCAATGACGGGTATGGTGGCGTTTTCGCGGACAAACTGTATCAGGTTGGCGCTACCCCTGGGTATGAGGAGGTCCACATAGTCCCTGGCGTTCAACAGGGCCGCGGTTGCTTCACGATCGGCGGGAAGCAGTGTGCAGAGAGCCGGATCCAATCCGTGTTGTTTCAAAACGGAGTGAATGAGCCCCACGATGGCTTGGTTGGAAGCATGGGCGTCCTTGCTACCCTTCAGGATGGCAGCGTTGCCCGACTTGAGGCAAAGGGCGAACACATCAAAGCTGACATTGGGCCTGGATTCATAGATGATGCCGATGACACCGAATCCCACGCTGATTTTTCGCAAGTGTAGACCGTTGGGCCTGGTGGTTTCCGCCAGCACTCGTCCCAAGGGGGAGGGCAGCTCGGCCACGTTGTTGAGGTCGGCGGCGATATCGGCCAGGCGTTGTTCGGTCAACTTCAGCCTGTCGTATTTTGGGTCGGCCGGGTCCATGCGGTCCAGGTCTTTTTGGTTCTCGGCCAGCAGCATCGGGGTGTTGGTCAGCGTAGCGGCTGCCAGGTCGCGCAACACAGCCTGGAGGGTGGTGTCGCTGACCAGCGGCAACTTCCGGCCGGCGGCCCGGGCTTGCTCAAAGGTCTTGGTCAGGTTCATATCAATCGAGGTATAGGTAATCGTAATGGATCAAGGGTTTTTCGCCTTTACGGCCGATGACTTCCTTAGCGCTGCC
>DOBD01000221.1 GCA_003506275.1 Bacteroidales bacterium
CCTCCTTGATAGCCTCCGTGGTCAACGACGAAATCCACAACCGTTTCACCGGGCACACACAACCAGCCTTCTGCAACACCCAACGCTGGATGAGTTCCCCTTCCTGGCCGGCATCACCGCAGTTGATCACCATCTCGGCATCCTTGACCAGCCCCTCGATGATGCCAAACTGTTTGCGGTACCCGTCGTTATCAATCAACTTGATGCTGAAACGTGGCGGTATCATGGGCAAATCCCTCAAGTGCCACGACCGCCATTGCGGCGTGTAATCGTGTGGTTCCTTCAAGGTACACAAGTGCCCGAATGTCCACGTCACCTGGTAGCCATTGCCTTCCAGGTAACCATCGTGGCGCTGCGTAGCCCCCAGGACCGCGGCAATATCACGTGCCACGCTCGGTTTTTCAGCAATACAAACAATCATTTAGGTAAAAACGCTCCAAAAGTGAATACATAATTCATCCCGAAATTCCACACCGTCACCACGGCAATGGCGCACAGTTTGGACAGGTAAAAATTCCAGCGCAGTTTATCGGTCAATAAGAACAATATCAAATTGTTGATACCCAAGCCTATCAACGAAATGGCAATGAACGAGGCGTATTCCGTGGCCACCTCCTTATTATGACTCTGAAACGTCCAAATTCGGTTGAGGATATAGTTGGACGTGGCGGCCAGGATGAAACCCGTGGTATTGGCCAGGTATTTGTTGACCTTGACCTTTTCCTTCAAGGCCCAGGTGGTGCCAAAATCCACGATCATGCCGGAGAAACCCACCACGCAAAATCGAATCAACTTGATAATCAGTTCTGTGTACATACCTTCCATGCATGAAGACGGTTGCCCAACGCAGGGCCAAACAAGCCCTCGGTGGTCACGGTCAAATTATAGGTACCTGCCGGCATATCGTCGGGCACCACGAACACCATAGGCGCCGTCAATGAAGCACCGGGAGCCAGGTTCAATGCATTCGGAGCCGACCAAACAGGAGCGGCTCCAACAGAGGCTGCCGGAGGCACTACTTCACACACCCGTTTAACCTTCCGCGTGAACAAACTCGGCACGACCCTCACCGGCATCACGCTATCGTCCGCTTGTACGGCATAAGGATAGGGATTGGTCACCGTTACCGTCGCCCTCACGGTATCACCAGGCGCAGAAGCACCCGATTCGGGCAAGTCGGTGGTCACCACCAGCCGTTGCGTAGCCCTGAACGACTCCACGAAAAAGCCCTCGATCCGTTGATCGCCCACCGTGTACACCTGGCTCCTTCCTTCAATGTTTGCACAGACAAACACCCGTTGACCTTCCAGTCCACGTTCCCACTGCCACAGGTCAAACTGGGTACGGCGGTTGTTGATGGAGCTGACCGTGGTCGATAAGCGGCCACTGTGAAAGGTGTACAACGACGGTTTCTGAAACGAGCTGCCAAAGACAACAGGCACGTCACCGGCCACTGCAGCGATGGCCTCGTACGTCGGTGCGGTGTAAAAATGAGCCTTGGCCGCCGTAGCCGGAATCAACAACGCCACCCTGGCCAACAGCACCAGGCCCAACGANNACCCAGGTATGGATAAAGCGCCTTACCCGCGGTTGAGCGGCAGCCTCCCTGACCAACAGGATCAACATGGGCAACGAAGCCACCACCGTCCAATGCGGCTCCACATGGCCTCTGAACGCCATGACCCAGAAAAAGAGCAGGAAACCGACAATCACAAAGCGCAGGCCCCGTTCGAACACATCGGCCGAACGACGTTTCACCAGTACATAGATCACCAACCCCAACGTCAGGGGGTTGAAAACAGCCAATTGATTAGGTAGGAACTCGAGGAAATACGCCCATTTGAAAGCCGCACTCCTGGCTACCAGGTGGTATTGAAAACTGGGAAAGTCGTTGAGGTATTGCCAGTAAACATGGGGCGCCAACAACAAGAGCGCCAGCAGACCCGACAGCCAAAACCGCAGATTGAGCAGCAAGCGAGGATTGGACAAGACAATAAACCCTATCACCAACACCGACTGATACTTGCTGTACACCATGCCGGCCATGGACAGGCCGAGCAACAGCAGGTTGGCCCAGTTGGCCCGCTGCAGGAAACGTCGGTAATTCAGGAGGAACAGCGCCGCAAACAGCAACAGGGGCACGTCGGGCGTGGTGACAAAACCCAGGGCGGCAACCATCACCAGCGAAGCGGCAACGATGAAAAACGACAGCACCGTGTCGTCACTCTTTTTCAACCCGCTCTCCTTCAACAACCGCCACACCAGCCACAGCGTCAACGCCTGAGCCAGCACCGTCATCAACCGTACCCCGAGGGCACCAGGCGCCAGCAAACTGCTCAGAAAAGTAAACAACGCCACCATGGGCGGGTGGTCGAAATACCCCCAATCCAGGTGTTGCCCCCACAAGGCATAATAAGCCTCATCGTTGGAAATCCCGGTGAAAGCAGCCTGAAGCAGGTTGACCACGACCCATCCGGCCAACAGCCAACCAAACAAACCCCTTGTCGTTAGTGTTTTATTCCCCATTATTCTGAAAACTTGCCACACACAGCATCAGCGTTTTTTAAACGCATTCAACCGCACCGTCGCGTACAACGCCTGCTCATGGTACACCGTTCCCTCTGCCGCATGCAGGGAATAGAGCAGCCGCACGTTCACCGCCGGCGAGTTAATAAAATTGACCTTCAGGTCCGTACGGTTATACAGGTTGGCCCTGAACAGGCGATCGCCCCAATAAAGCAGGTTGCCGTGCTCTTCGTAAAAAATCATTTGACCTTCTCCCAGGTAGAAATTGTTTTCCAATCCCAGCCTCCACCAAGCCAGTTCCTGCTTGGCCAACAGCGCATGATGCGCTACCCAATCTGAGGTTCCCCTGGCATCCTCCACCCCGGCCACCCAGCCCAGGCTGAGGTCCAGTTTGTCAATTGGTCCCAGGTTCATCCACGAAGTCAGGTCAGATCCTACCGAGGTCAGGTAGAGTCCATTGTCGTGCAGGGCATCGAAAGCCGGTGGATCCTTCACCCCGGCAAAGTGATACATATAGCCGAAATGTTGCAGGTAGGCGGTCCCCAGGTCAAGCCGAAACGATTCCCCCATGAAAAAAGCCTCGTGCCGTTGGGTCGTTTGGCGGAAAGACCAATCCAACCAGGCCTTGAAGTAGGAAGCCTCTTCCCGGTATGACCAGCAAAACCCCGTTATCATTGGCCGGTAATTGCGAATGGAATCGGAAAAAAACAAGCGCGGGTAATCGCCCGTCACGTCTTCACGCGGAAAGGCCCCCATGGTAAAAAGGATGGCATCCTTTTCGTAGCGGTAATACGCCATCAAATCGCTGTAATCCACCAGCCGTTCGCTTCCAAACTCCTTGAGCAGGTCAACCCCGGCCATAACTGTGTGTGTCCCGTTCCAACGCAGCCCAAGCCCCGGCGCCACATGTACCCCGGCCATGGTTTGCGGCATCTCCAATTGAGAATGGCGAAACTCGGTATTGTCGAAAAACGCCGACAGATGCAGCTGCACCAAGGTTTCAGTGGCGCCTACGAGGGAGGAAGTCCTGTCCTGACCCCGTAAGGCGGGCAGACACAGGCAGCCTAACAACAACAGGACGAAACTCTTTTTCATAAACAGGATGATATCAGACAGTGGTCACACGGTGGGGCCTAGTGGAAAAACGGTCCCCGTGAAGCGGCAAAGGTAGAAAAAAAAGCGTACATTTATCCGTCGAAAAACGCAGCCAGGTCCCTACCCCGGCTGCCAAAATGCCTCCGCCAACGCTGAATCTTTGCCCGCCATGCCCCCCTTCAACACCGTTGATACCCCGTTGCTCACCGTTTACAAGGCCTCAGCCGGCTCAGGCAAGACCTGGCGCCTCACCGTGGAATACGTCAAGCTGATCCTGCAACGCCCCGACAGTTACCGNNCGTGACCTTTACCAACAAGGCCACTGCCGAAATGAAGGAACGCATCCTCAACGCTTTGTGGACCCTCTCTCACCTGGACATCGAGGCCCAACCCGACGGCATGACAGCCACGCTGATCAAGGAAACGGGACTTACCCCCGCCACCATCAAAGCCAACGCCAGTCTTTCCCTGCAGCTCCTCATCCATGATTACGCCCGCTTCCGGGTGGAGACCATCGACAGCTACCTCCAGTCCATCCTGCGCAACCTGGCCAGGGAGCTGGGCATCGGCACCGGCATGAACATCGAGCTTTCCAACGAGACCGTGCTCGGCGAGGCGGTCGACGACCTGCTCGACCGTAGCCACGAAGACCCCGAGCGCCTCAACTGGATCACCGACTACATTGAAGAACAATACAGGGAAGGCAGTGTGTTGCGCATTGATAACCAACTCAGGGAATTTGGCAAGACCATCTTTCAGGAACAGTTCAAGGAAAAAGCCGGTGCTCTCCAGGAACAGCTGGCCAGCAAGGGCTTCCTGCAACGCTACAAACGGGAGCTTCAAACCCTGCTGGCCAAAAAGGAAGCCGCCCTCAAACAGGCGACCGTCCCCNNCTTCTTCGACCTGCTCACAGCCCATGACCTCACGATCGATGACCTCTCGAACAAAAGCAGTGGACCAGCCGGCTATTTCATCAAACTACAAAAAGGCACATGGGAACAAAACGACCTCCTGGGTGTCAGGGTCAAGGACGCGATGGACAATCCCGATGCCTGGGTGAGCAAAACCCATCCCCGCCGCAAGGAACTCACCGCCCTGGCCATCGAACACCTCACCCCCCTGCTCCAGGAAACCGAACGCCTACGCCAGTCATTGGTCACCGACATCGCCACCTGCCGCCTCTGCATCAAACATTTGAGCAACGTCGGCCTGCTCACCGACATCGATACGACGGTCAACCGCCTCAACCGTGAAGCCAACCGCTTCCTGTTGTCCGACACCAACGCGCTATTGAGCAGCCTCATCACCGGTCAGGATGCCTCCTTCGTGTTTGAACGCACCGGTACCGAGCTCCACCATTTCCTCTTCGACGAATTTCAGGACACCTCGCGCTTGCAATGGGCCACCTTCAAACCCATCTTGCTCGAAGGCCTGTCCAACGGCAACCGCAGTCTGGTGGTGGGCGACGAAAAACAAGCCATCTACCGCTGGCGCAACGGCGATTGGCGCATACTTAGCACCCTCGAATACCAACTCAGTACGGTTCCCGTACAGGTGC
>DOBD01000214.1:0-5402 GCA_003506275.1 Bacteroidales bacterium
GATGTATACCCGCCAGTAGTCACCCACATGCATCTGTTGCAATGCCAGACTCCATCCCTCGATCACGCTGGAACCCACTCTGGCGGTGAATTCGTTACCGGTTTCAAAAGCGGTGGTGTCATCGTACATGAATCCGGCATAATCCACCACCACTACATCGCCGATGACGGGACGGGGCGATTGCTGGTCACCTGGTGTAATCACCTCGTAGTAGATTCCGGTCTGGCCGTTTACGGAGTCACCGATGGACAACATGCCGTCCCTTTGAGCTACCTTCTTCATAAAGGCAAGGTTGGCATCGCGCCAGTCTTCTTCGTCGGTATCGTTGAGACAGGACACAAGGGTGGTTGCTGTCAGTAGGCTCAGCATCAAGGCAAACCAAGGCTTCTTCATAAGGGGGATTTTTAAGCTGGTGACAAAGGTAAGGAATTCAAGCCTAAAAAAAACGTAAATAATCGGTGTAGGTAAGCCTTTCACCGTTTTTTCGTACTTTTGCCCATTGTACTTGAAAAACCCCTGTATGAAGATTTCCATTGTCAACCGTTCCAAGCATCCCCTCCCAGCCTACGCCACGTCCTTGTCGGCAGGTATGGATCTGAGGGCCAACCTGGACGAGCCCTTGTTGCTCAAACCCCTTGAAAGGGCCTTGGTGCCCACTGGTCTGTATATTGCCTTACCTCCGGGCTTTGAAGCCCAGATCAGACCCAGAAGCGGACTGGCATTGAAAAAAGGAATCACCGTGTTGAATACGCCGGGTACCATTGATGCTGACTACAGGGGAGAAATCGGGGTCATCCTGATTAACCTTTCTTCGGAACCCTTCCTGATTGAAGACGGCGAACGCATTTGTCAGATGGTGGTGGCTGCCCATGTGCAGGCTACCTGGGAACCGGTTGAAACGCTGGATGAAACAGAAAGAGGAACCGGTGGTTTCGGTCATACCGGTAAACACTGACGTCGCATGAAACGCTGGGTGATACTCGGGCTGACTTTGCTGATGCTCTTCCCCGTGGAAGCAGCCAGTCAACGTCGTAAAGCCGTGGTTGAAACAACCACCCCGGCGGTACGCCCAGTGTTGAGCCAACAGGATAGGCAGGTTTTCGATTATTTCCTGCAACAAGCCATCAACCTCAAATACCAGGAACGGTACGCCGAAGCGTTTGAACTCTTTCAGCATTGTACCTTGATCGATTCGCTTGACCCCCAGCCTTGGTACGAATTATCCTCCTTCTACCGGGGGCTGAATCAGGTGGAACAGGCCATGGAGACGATGGAAAAGGCACATCGACTGGAACCTTCCAATGAATGGTATGCATTCGGCTTAGCCAATCTTTACCTGTCGGCCAATAAGGTGAATGATGCCATCGTGTTGTACAAGAGTCTGTTGAAAACAAGGCCAGATGACGAAAATCTACTGTACCAGTTGGCTGGACTCTATGCCAAAACCGAGGATTACAAAGGAACCGTAACCATTCTCAACCAGGTGGAACGGCTAATCGGAAAAAACGAGGCGGTCACCTTCGAAAAATACAAGGCTTACAAAGCCATGGGTCAACCCAAGAAGGCCATCCGGGAAATAGTGACCTTGAAAGAGGAATTTCCCTACGNNTGGATGGATTTGGGACAGCCTAAAAAGGCCTATCCCGTGTACATGGAGGCCAAACGGGTCGATCCTGGCAACCCAGGCATCGCTCTGTCGCTGGCAGACTACTACAATGCCATCGGGGACAGTATAGCCGCCTCTGATCAACTACTGTTGGCCTTGGCCAATCCTGACACGGAGGTGCCCACCAAGCTGGAAATCCTGACGCCCCTCTTGGTTCGCTCGTTGCAGGGGGAATTGGACAGTACCACCGTGATGGGCTATTTCAACCAGTTGCTGGAGCAACACCCTGCCGATTATCAGATTCGTGAGTTGTACGTACAATGGCTGCTGGAAAGGGGACGTAAACAGGAGGCCAAAGACGAATTGCGTACCGTACTGGACTTGAATCCCAACCAACTCAGGGCTTGGCGCAGCTACCTTGAGCTCAACCTGGAGGCGGACAATCAAGTGGTCATCCGTGACATATGCCAGGAAGCGTTGGATTATTTTCCCAATGAGGCCTTGTTTTGGTTTTACTACGGACTGAGTTGGAGTGCCGAACAACCCTCAGGCAAACCCGATTCAGTCAAAAGCAAAGCAGCCATTGAGGCCTATCAGAAAGCCATTGATGTGGCTGATCCTACAGATAAAGGCTTTATTTCCAGGCTTTATGGGTTGACAGGGGATACCCACCTGTTGCTGGGTGATACGCTGGCCGCGTTCGACCTTTATGAGAAAGCGTTGGCAGCCTTTGCCGGCAATGTGTTGGTGCTGAATAATTATGCCTACTACCTCTCCTTAACTGGTAAAGACTTGTCCAAGGCCGAGCGGATGTCGCGCAAGACGGTGGAAGCCGAACCCCGCAATGCGACGTACCTGGACACCTTTGCCTGGGTCTTTTTCCAGCAGGGTCAATTCAGTCTGGCCAAGATCTACATAGAGCGGGCACTCGAGTATGAACCTGAACCGGGCACCGAATTGCTGGAACATTATGGTGACATCCTCTGGTTTAATGGTGACAAGGAGGGTGCCAGGACCCAATCGAAAAAAGCAGCTCAATTGGAAAATCCCAACGATGTCTTGCTCCAGAAAGTGGAGACGGGCCACTACCCCGAATAATAACAAAACGACGAATAGACATGAAAAACGCCTCTTTTCACCGCAGTCTCTCCTTGTTGGGCACCTTTGCTCTTTTATTGGTTGTATTGACAACGGGTTGCCGGACATCCAAACAGGTGGTGACCAAACCGAGCCGTCAGGACATGGATGTGCTAAAGGGTCTGCTGATTGAGAAACCAGCCGTCAAACAACTTAACTCCAAAGTGGATTTCTGGTTTTCCTCCAGAGAAGGCATCAGTACCAGCATGAAGGGAGCCATCAAACTGAGTGCGGACAGTTGCATGATCCTATCCTTGCAACCGTTCGCCGGTATCGAAATCGCCCGTTGCCTGGTCCGTCCTGACAGTCTGGTGGTGGTAAGCCGCATGCATCAGATTTACGCTACCGAGAGCCTGTCCAAGTTGCCGTTTTCTGCCTACGACCTGTACAACGTGCTGGAGGACGTGCTGACCAACCGTATTTTCATTCCCGGTAACACCAAACCATCCGACAAAGACCTGAAACGCTTTACCTGGGCCAAGAGCAAGGAGAGTACCAGCCTCATTCTGTCGCAACGCGACTATGCCCTGACGTATGTGTTGAACGATGACCAGCAATACCATCGCATGAGTTTGGCTACCGGTGATTCTACTCAGTTTGTTTATGTGAATTACGATGATTTCAAGTCCACGAAGGACCTCGAATTCCCCAATCGTCTGGATATGCAAGTGCTGGGTGGCGGCAAAACGCTCCGACTAAAAGTTGGTTACCAGAAACCGACGTTCAATTCCGCCACCGACATGTCATTTCCCATCCCTGACAAATACCGCAAGGTGACCCTCCAGGAATTGATCAAACGTTTTCAGGATATGTTATGAAAAGGATGCTTGTTGTCTTGTTGACCTGTCTGTTGGTTACCGGTTTGGGGGCCCAGACCAGTANNAAACGCCTCACTGAGCTTGAGAAGCAACGCAAGGCAGCGTTGGAACGGATAGAGGCCGCCTCCAGGGAACTGAGCAAGACAAAGACGACAGCCAAGAATACCTTGATCAAACTGAACGTACTCAACGACCAAATCAAGGCCAGGGAATCCTTTCTGACGGTCCTGAACAAGGAGTTGAGGACACTTGATGGTGAGGTAGCCGAAACAAAGGCTGCCTACGAGGAATTGAGTCGTCATCTGAGCATCAAGAAGGATGGGTACGCCAGGTCCTTGCGCTTGATGTCAAAACGCAACAAGTCGGAAGACCGCTGGCTATTTTTGTTATCGTCCAGTGACCTGGCTCAAATGACCAGACGAATGCGCTATTTAAGTGAATACGCGGATTACCAGAAAGTGCAGGCAATCGAAATTACCCGCAAACAAGCTGAACTAAACGAGAAACGGTTGGCATTGGAAAAGGCTTACCGGGAGAAGGCTGCCGTTAAACGCAAGGAGGTACAAGAGACAGCTCTCCTGGCGCGGGAAAAGAAACAAAAGGATGAGTTGGTATCGACCCTGAAGAAACAGGAGAAATCGCTGACGGCTGAAATGCAGCGCCAGAAAAAATTGGCAGATCAACTGAACCGTCAGATTGATAACATCATAGCCGAGGAAGCCAGAAAGGCCGCGGAAGCAGCTGCCAAGGACAAGAACCGTACTGCCGCCGTCAAAGGAGGCTACGCCATGACAGAGGCCGAGAAGAAACTATCGGGTGATTTTGGAAAACTTCAAGGCAAACTACCTTACCCTTTGTCGTTACCCGGTGTCATCGTGGTGCATTTTGGTGAACAAAAGTTTCAGGAACTCAAGCATGTGCAAAATAGCAGCAAGGGTATTGACATCAAGACCAGTGCTGGAGCTGAAGCGTTGGCAATTTACAACGGGGTGGTCACCAGGATTTTTGCTCTGCCAGGTTTTAACAACTCTGTCATTGTGCGTCATGGCAACTACCTGAGTGTGTATGCCAATTTGGTTTCCATCCACGTCAAGGCTGGCGACAAGGTGAAAACAGGTCAAAGCCTAGGTAAGATTTTTGTGGATGAGACGCAGAACAACCAGACCATCCTGCATTTCCAGTTGTTTAGGGACACACAACGGCTCAATCCGGAACTTTGGATTCACAAATAGGGTGAATGCTGGATGCGTTACGTGAGTGGACGCCTTGGCTTTTTTCCTCTCTAGTTTACTTGATAGGCTGTTCCTTGGGGAAGTTTAAACCGTCAAGGATGTTGACATACAGCCCGATAGCTTCTTTTATTTCCTTCAATTCGATGTATTCGTCGGCCGTGTGTGAACGGGCTGACTCGCCTGGGCCCATCTTGAAAGTGGTGAAGGGCATTCTGGCTTGGTCGGACAGGGTCGGTGAGCCATAAGGTACCCTGCCAGCAGCCTGACAGGCCTGTATGACCGGATGATCCATTTCTATGTGCGATGAACGCAAGCGGAACGACCGGGGTTTAACCGTGCAGGCCACCGACTTCGTGATGGTGGCGGCGATCTCCTCAGGCGTATAGTATTCGTTGATGCGCACATCCACCACAAATTGACAGGTGTCGGGTACCACGTTGTGCTGAGTGCCTGCGTTGATTTGTGTCACCGTCATCTTGACCGGTCCCAGGAAGTTGGAATGCAAGGGAAAGGCGTAATCCCTGAACCATTCGATGTCTTTGAGCGACTTGTAAATGGCGTTGTCACCCTCCTGTCTGGCCGCATGACCGGCTTTTCCGTGGGTGGTGC
>DOBD01000214.1:5505-9087 GCA_003506275.1 Bacteroidales bacterium
ACCTGTATCAGGGAGCACAAACTGGCTCCAGCATCGTTGCTGCCCAATCCATACAAGCGTCCGTCGCTCACCTCGGGTGTGAAGGGATCCCGACTCCAACCATCCACCGGTTTTACCGTGTCGATGTGTGAGTTGAGCAGTAAGGTCGGTCGGGCGACGTCGTATCCGGGCGCCACGCACCACAGGTTGTTGAGTTCGCGGTTGACGGTCAGCCCTTTGGCTGTTAACCATTGGGTCAGGTAATCGGCCCTGGCGTTCTCGGAACGGCTGGGGGCGGGCAGGGTGATGAGATGCTTGAGCAAATCGACGGCTTCCCTGTAATAATGGTCGTACATGGGCATAGGTGCTTAATTCACAAAGATAGGGACAAAAGGGGAAAATAACTGAAAAAACCGTATATTCGCCCTGTCAACTTTAGATATTCATGAAAAATCAAAGCGACGGTTCATGTTGTCACGAAAATTAAATCTTCGTCAAGCCAATGAGGAGAGCTGCTTCCTTTGGGGAGCGCGTCAAACAGGAAAAAGCACCTTGTTGAACCTGACTTTCCCGGATGCGCATTACATTGATTTGCTCAAGTCAGATGAGTTTGAACGGTATAATAGACGTCCAGCCTTATTGCGTGAGGAACTAAGTCTGTTGCCAGAGGACACTATCATTATCATTGACGAAGTCCAAAAATTACCGGCTCTGCTTGATGAAGTACACTGGTTGATGACAAATAAAGGTTTTCGGTTTATCTTAAGTGGTTCAAGTGCCAGAAAACTGAAACGTGGCGGAGCCAACCTGCTTGGTGGAAGGGCTAACAGGTACAACCTTTTTCCGCTTGTCAGTGCTGAAATACCTTCATTTGACCTTGTCAAAGCCTGCAATAACGGTCTTTTGCCCAGGCATTATCTTACGGATAACGCCTACAAACGCTTGCAGGCCTATGTGGGGGACTATCTGCAGGAAGAAATCAAGGCAGAAGCACTCACGCGTAACCTGCAAGTTTTTTCTCGTTTTATGGATGTTGCGGCCATAAGCAATGGTGAAATTGTCAACTACAACAATATTGCTGCTGAGTGTGGTGTCAGCGCACCAACCATTAAAGCATACTTTTCCATTCTGGAGGAAACATTGATTGGATACCTCATTCCTGCGTTCACGGCAAAGGTCAAGCGACGTGTTATCCTGTCACCTAAGTTCTACTATTTTGATGTGGGTGTCGCCAATTTTCTACTTAAGCGATCTGCATTGCTTCCTGGATCACCCGAGTTTGGCCATGCATTCGAGCACCTCATCATGCAGGAGTTGGTCGCATACCATGGTTATGCCTTACAATCACGCACCCTAAGCTACTGGCGAACGACCTCGGGTTATGAGGTTGACGCCATTCTTGGGGATGCAGAGGTGGCCATTGAAATCAAAGCAACCCATGAAATCCAATCCCACCATACCAGAGGGTTGAGGGCGTTCTCAGAAGAATTTCCAAACGCTCGACTCGTTGTCGTTTCGTTTGACAAACATCCCCGTATAGTAAATGGCATCGAAATCTATCCGGCGATTGATTTCTTAAAACACCTGTGGAACGGTGATTTTGATAAAATAACCAAACCATGAACCAAACTCATTTTGCCAATCTGGTGCCGGAACAAGCCTGGCGCCTGNNGGGACACAAGACCGTATTGCGGTACAAGGATCCGGTGGAAAAACGCTGGATGGAGGTTGGCTGGTTGGCGTTTGACGCCGACGTGAGACGAACAGCCGTGGCTTTGGCCGGCATGGGCATCAAGGTGGGAGACAGGGTCGGCCTGTTTTCCCCGAACAGGGCTGAATGCCTGGTGGTTGACTTCGCCCTGTATAGCCTCAGGGCGGTGGGAGTGCCCCTGTATGCCACCAGTACGACCGCTCAGATCAAATACATCCTGAAAGATGCCGGGGTCAACATCTTGTTTGTGGGCGGTCAATACCAGTACGACAGGGCCATTGAGGCCATGGGGTTGGGTTGTGGATTAACGCAGCTCGTGGTGTTTGATACGGGGGTGAGGCTGGCAATGTCGGATGAACAAACACTGTATTTCAAAGACTTTCTTCAGCAAGGATACGACAGCCAGTTGGAAGACGAGGTGTCCGACAGACGTGCTCAGGCTAGTTTCACCGATTTGGCCAACATTTTGTACACATCGGGCACCAGTGGTGAGCCCAAAGGGGTGTTGATTACCCATGCCATGTACCAGGAGGCACTCAGGACCAACCATATGAAGTTGAAAACCTTGTCTGATGATGAGGTGTCACTCTGTTTCCTGCCCATGACCCATATTTTTGAGAAAGCCTGGGACCTGTACTGCCTGGCCAGAGGTTTTCGCATCGACATCAACGAACACCCCTTGGAAATTCAGGAGGTTCTCAAGGAAGTGAGACCAACGGTGATGTGCAGCGTGCCCCGCTTCTGGGAGAAGGTACATGCAGGCATTCTTCAGACCGTCAACGGAATGCCTCCACTTGTCAAGGTCTACTTCAACAGGGCCCTGCAAGTGGGTAAACGCTTCCACCTGGATTATAAGCGCAACGGCTTGAGGCCGCCATTTTGGACCATCATCGGGTATACCTTGTACAAGCATACCTTGTTTAAGATCATCAAGCGCAAAGTCGGGCTGGACAGAGGGGTCTTTTTCCCGGTGGGCGGTGCCGCCTTTTCCGAAGAGTTGTGCCGTTTCTTCCGCAGCATGGGCATTCCCACCGTTCATGGGTACGGATTAACCGAGAGTACGGCCACCGTGTCGGTGTTTGGCGACCTGCACTACGACATGGCCACTGTTGGCACGGTGATTGATGGGTTGCAGGTACGGATAGGCGAAAACCGTGAAATTCAGCTCAAGGGCAAGACCATCACTCCGGGCTATTACAACAAGCCTGAGGAAACGGCAGCTGCCTTCACTCCCGACGGTTTTTTCCGCACCGGCGA
Organism: Bacteroidales bacterium; assembly: GCA_003506275.1. Lineage (GTDB taxonomy): Bacteria > Bacteroidota > Bacteroidia > Bacteroidales > UBA1402 > UBA8389. The sequence continues at coordinate 8,453 of DOBD01000214.1, forward strand.
TGCAGGGGCTTTCACCGACAGGGGTGAGTTGGTGGTCATTGAGCGCATCAAGGATCTTTTCAAGACGGCCAACGGCAAGTACGTAGCACCTCAGCAGTTGGAAATGGCTCTCACGGCCGACGCAGCCATCGATATGGCGGCCATCATCGGAGACGACAGACCTTATGTGACAGCCTTGATTGTGCCTAACCAGGCTGAAATGAAGGCCCTGGCGGCCACGCTTGGCTTGAAAGGCGATAACACCGCAGTTTGGTTGGCTGACGAACGTCTGCTGGCTCACTTCGAAACCCGTATCCGAATAGCCCAGAAACACATGGCTTCTTATGAGCAAGTGCGCCGGTTTACCCTGTTACCAGCTCCCTTCAGCATGGACAACGGTGAGTTGACCAACACGCTGAAGCTGCGCCGCAAGGTCATCGCCGAGCATTATGCCGATATCATCGAAGCGATGTACCGATAATTTAACTACCTTTGCGCTGCTAAAAATATCTTTGTATCTGATTGGGTTTTAACCCATCAGTAGAAAAGATATTTTTGGCACTTTTTTACACCAATTGGCAGTTCTATACATCGGTATGTAGCGAACCGCAGCGGGGTTGAGTGTTGACGACAGCGACTTTGACGAGAGGCGCCAG
>DOBD01000320.1 GCA_003506275.1 Bacteroidales bacterium
ACGCAAGGACGGCAGGGGCTATGAAACCTGGTTGGCCAAAAGCGACGACCTCCTGCATTGGACCACGCTGGGACGCGTGCTGCCTTTCGCGGACAAGGGTTGGGATCCTCACCAACGGGGCGGTTACCCTGCTTTGATCGATCCGACCTGGGGAGGCGGTTATGGCATCAAGGCGTATGAAAACCAGTATTGGATGACGTACATTGGGGGCGACACCCAAGGATACGAACAAGGGGTGCTCAAAATAGGCCTGGCCAGCACCAAACAACTGGTGATGCAGGCTCATCCTTGGCAAACAACGTCCAAGCCCATCCTGACACCCACGGACAAAGACGGGGGGTGGTGGGAAAACCTGACCCTGTACAAGAGCAGTGTGCTCTGGGACAGCACGCAGACCTTGGGTAAACCCTTTGTGATGTTCTACAACGCCGGGGGCGTGAATCCCACGACCAAGGTCAAGGGTGAACGGGTAGGGATAGCCCTGTCCGACAATATGAAACGCTGGACACGCTACCCGGGCAATCCCATCCTCAACCACGAAGGCGGCATCACCGGTGATGCCGTGGTGCAGCGCATGGGCGATCTCTGGGTGATGTTTTACTTTTCCGCTTTCAGACCAGGGGTGGTGCACAATGCCTTCAACACTTTCTGCTGTTCCTACGACCTGGTCAACTGGACAGACTGGACGGGCGAACCGCTGATTTACCCTTCTGAACCCTACGACAACCAATTTGCCCACAAATCGTCCGTCATCTGTCACGAAGGGGTGGTGTATCATTTTTACTGTGCCGTCAACAAGGACGACCAACGGGGCATAGCCCTGGCTACGTCCACTTCGATGGGCAGGAGCACCCTGCGTTTTCCACAACCCGATCCCCCCACATCGGTACGTGTGGACAGCCTGCTAACGGATGGTTGGCAGAGCTGGCTGGAAACGGATGCAGCTTCCTCTCAGGCAGCCTCAGGTCAAGCAGAGACCATCGAGGCGCTGCCCAAAGCCGGTTGGCAGACCATTCGTCTACCCCATAACTGGGATACGTATCACGGTGCCAGACGCCTCCGGCATGGCAACCTCCACGGTACCGCCTGGTACAAACGCAGCCTGGACACGCCGGCCAATCTGACGGGCAAGCGCTGCCTGCTCTACTTTGAGGGGGTCGGATCTTACGCCACTGTCTTTGTGAATGGCCGTCAGGTGGGCCATCACCGGGGTGGACGTACCACCTTCACACTTGACATCACCGACGCCCTGCGCCCCAGCGGTAGCAATGCGTTGTTGGTGAAAGCTGAACACCCAGCTTTCATTACCGATCTACCCTGGGTCTGTGGGGGCTGCTCGGGCGAATCCGGGTTTTCCGAAGGCTCTCAACCCTTGGGCATACACCGCCCCGTCCACCTCATCCTCGCCGATGAGGCCAGGGTGCTGCCATTCGGGGTACACCTGTGGAACGAGGCTGGCAGTATCAAGACTGACGGCGCGAGCACGCAGGTTCGCACCACGGTGCATTCAGACAGCAAAGCGCCCCGGCAACTGGAGTTGGTCAGCCGCCTGGTGGATGCGTTCAACGTACAACGGGCCAGGGCGGTGGATACCTTCACCCTTCAACCCGGACAAACGCGTACGCTGCCTCAGGTGCTCGAGCTGAAAACGGCTCCCTNNACAGCGCCCGAACGTTGGTCAACCGACAAGCCCTACCTGTATACCCTGATTACCCTGATTAAAGAAAACGGCAAGGTCATCGATGAGGTCAAAACCCCGTATGGCTTCCGTACCGTCAGGTGGCCCAACCCTAACGGAACGGGCGATGGCCGTTTCTACCTCAACGAACAGCCTTTGTTCATCAATGGCATTTGCGAATACGAACACCAACTGGGCAACAGCCACGCCTTCACCGCTGAACAGATAGCTTCAAGGGTAGCTCAGTGCAAGGCTGCCGGTTTCAATGCCTTCAGGGAAGCGCATCAACCTCACAACCTGCGCTATACCCAGGCCCTCGACAAGGAAGGACTGCTGCAATGGTCGCAGCTGTCGGCCCACATCTGGTACGACACCCCGGCTTTCAGGGAACAATTCCTGGCATCGCTGGAGGAATGGATCGTTGAACGCCGCAACAGCCCTTCGATTGTCATGTGGGGATTGCAAAATGAAAGCAGTCTGCCGGCCGCTTTCGCCGCTACCTGTACCGAACTCATCCGCACATTGGATCCCACCGCTTCCACCGAACGCCTGGTCACGACCTGCAACGGGGGGGAGGGAACCGACTGGAACGTCGTTCAAAACTGGTCAGGCACCTACAGCGGCGATCCTGACCGGTACGGCCAGGAGTTGGTCAAAGAACGGTTGAACGGCGAATATGGCGCCTGGCGCACCCTGGACCTGCACACCGAAGGCGGATTCATAAAAGACCCACCGTACAGTGAGGATCGTTTCTGTCACTTGATGGCTCAAAAAATCGGTCTGGCTGAACAACACAAGGACAGTCTCTGTGGCCACTTCCTCTGGTTGCTCAATTCCCACGATAACCCTGGTCGGGTACAGAACGAAGAGGGGTACCGTGACATCGACCGCATCGGCCCCTTCAATTACAAAGGCTTGTTGACCCCCTGGGGTGAACCGTTGGATGCTTTTTACCTCTACCGCAGCCAATATGCCCCCAAGGAAACGGCGCCCATGGTCTACCTGGTTTCGCATACCTGGCCGGACCGTTGGACAACACCGGGCTTGAAAGACAGCCTGCTCGTCTATTCCAACTGCGATTCCGTGGTGGTGTACAACGAAGCGGTGAACCTGGATAGAATGGACGACCATGCTGCCGCTTGCCTGGGCAGTCGCTGCCGCCCCAAGGGCCCTGATGGCTTGCCGCTGAAGGGCAGCGCTTTTCAATGGGATGGCATCCTTATCCGGTACAACGTGCTGCACGCACTGGGGTATGTGGACGGTCGGGTGGTGGCTCAGGATCTGATCGTGCTCAACCATTTGCCCAAAGCGCCGGAAGCTACCGTCGTACTCGACCCTGTACACCGCTCCATGCCTGTTGTGGACCTCACACCGGCTCCCGATTATACCTACCTCTACAGGGTCAACTGCGGCGGTCCAACCTATGTGGACAGCCATGGACAACGCTGGATGGCCGACAGACCCAGGTCTGGTGCGGCAGGCTGGGGCTCCGTATCCTGGACTGATGCCTTTCAATCTGAAAAAGGATGGCATCCGTTTTTGGCCAGCCAACGCAGCACCACCGATCCCATTGCAGGCACCACCGATCCAAGCCTTTTCCAGACCTTCCGCTACGGCAGGGAGCAGCTGGCCTTCGAATTTCCGGTGAAGCCGGGGCGTTACCGGGTAGAAGTGTACACCACGGAACCTTGGTATGGTACAGGTGGGGGGCTGCACGCAGAAGGCTGGCGGATGTTTGACGTGGCTGTCAACGGCGTGACCCTGTTTGATGACCTCGATTGTTGGTGGGAAGCTGGACACGATGGGGCCCTCAAACGGGTGGCTGAGTTGACGGTGACCGACACGCTGTTGCGTCTCCATTTCCCCGAGGTCAAGGCAGGCCAGGCGTTGATCTGTGCCCTGGCCATCGCGGCAGTACCCCAACAAGCGCTTCAGGAGGGCCCCGTGACCACCAAGGGTAACAAGCAATCCGCCTTGGAACCAGCGCCGCCTGCACCGTCTTTGTTCACCTGGTCATCAACCTCAGCATCGACGCCCAACGAACCCAACCATTGGTTGTCAACCAACCCGTTGGTGTTTGAAGAATCCTCGCAAAAATTACGTAACTTACCGCCTGTCTTGTATGGCGCCCAATGGGTGGCTGCAGCGGCGGTCACAGACCACTTGGAGGCCGTTTTGACCATTCAAAAACCCACTGATCTTTACCTGGCGCTCACCGCCGTTAGGTTAGTGCCAGCTGGCTTTGAACCCTCCGGTTTGATACTTGAAACAGACAAGGGCGAGCCCTTCAATCTGGTTAAGGCCAGGTTTACCTCAGGGCAACGCCTGGAAAGTCAATCCTGGAACTGCCCGCTGGTCATGGCCGTGCCCGCGTTGGACACACCTGAAGAGAGGCCCCTGCGTCCCAGCCTTCGCTACGAGGCTGAAGCGGCTCAATGGAGCGGAGTTGTTGATACGGGCTTGGTTCACCTGGACAAAGCCTGTGTGACGGTAAGCAAAAAGGGTGCCTTCAGCCTGGCCTGGACCGTGGAGCCTGGTTTGGCCGGGGTGTATTCGCTTCGCTTTCGATACCGGAACACCACTGAGACGGTCAAGACCTTGCGCATCCAGGTGGTGGCTGCCGACGGCAGGGTGATGCGCGACGCTCCCATGGTTTTCCCACCGGCCTCCGACAAATGGCGGGTCATCAGCACCACCACGGGAGAGGCCATCAACGCCGGTCATTACACCATCAGCCTGTCCGGCACCGACGCTGTCGGTTTTTGGCTCGACAGCCTCGATTTTCAATAGAGTTAACCTGTACCAGATAACCTTACATACGTAGCCATTAGATTATGAAACAAACTACTTCTCTCAGCAAAAACCGTTCCCGGAGCCTGCTCAGTTGCTTGGCAGCGGGCATGCTGTTTCTTGGTACCTGGTTGTTGGCCACTTCCAACCTGCAGGCACAAGTCCAGCCGGCAGGCCTTTCGGTCAGCGGACAGGTACTCGATGAATTCGAGGCCCCCATGACGGGTGTTACCGTCAGTGTGGAAGGTACGACCAACGGCGTGATCACCGACCTCGAAGGTCGTTTTACCTTGACGGTCCCCAACGAACAAGCGACCCTGCGCTTCCGCTTTATCGGTTACCAGTCCCAATTGCTATCCGTAGGTAGCAATCGGACGTTCAACGTACGCCTGCAACCCGTCGTCCAGGATTTGGACGAGGTGGTGGTCATCGGATACGGCGAAATCCGCAAGCGTGACCTGACCGGTGCCGTCAGCTCGGTCAAAACAGCCGACATTGTCAAGTTGCCTACCCACAATCCGGTGGAAGCCTTGCAGGGTAAGATTCCCGGTATGGACATTGTTCGTTCATCGGGTAACGCCGGTGCCGGGGTCAACATTACCATCCGTGGTAACCGCTCCATCAACGGGGACAACAGCCCCTTGTTCGTGATCGATGGCATTCAGGGGGGCAGTTACAACGACCTCAATCCCGGTGACATTGAATCCATCGAGGTACTCAAGGACGCCTCTTCCACCGCGATTTACGGATCCCAAGGCGCCAACGGTGTGGTCATTATCACGACCAAAAAGGGCGCAGCCGGGAAAACCAAGGTAAGCTACGACGGTTACTATGGTATCAATGGTGTGGTTGATTATCCCAATCCCCTTATCGGTGACGCTTACCTCGATTACGTCAGGGAAGGCAAAGTGGCTGCCGGTACCTACACCACCGACGAAGCCATGTTTATTTCCGATGTCTGGAATGCCGTACAAGCCAACCAATGGGTGAATTGGACAGACCTGTTGCTGAGTGACGGTTCCCAACAAAGCCATACCGTTTCCCTGAGTGGTGGCAGCGAACAAACCCGCCTTTTCCTCTCTGCCAATTACTTCAACGAAGTGGGCATGTTGGCCAACGATAACATGGAACGGCTG
>DOBD01000119.1 GCA_003506275.1 Bacteroidales bacterium
CCCTTGTCCAACGACAAAGTGAGGCGATCTATCAGGGCGTACTGTTCGATGTGCAAACGGATCAACATGATCAACGGAGGGTTTTGATGCCTTGCAAGCGGTTGCTGGCAGCTGGATAAATCTCATTCAGGAGGTCATAAATGCGTTGTTTTTCAACAGCGGTAGCCTTGGAATAGACATTGACGAGTTCATCGGCCTTGGTGTCCAGAAAATTGGGCAACAAAGGAGAACCAGGACGGGTTTGTTTGACAGGTTTGAGGTATGTCAAGGCCTGTGTGATGGCAGACTTGCCTTTCTCCACATCTTGATGCATCACATCTAGACCCAAACGATGGTATTCGTAGGAAAGTTGCCTCATTTGTTGCTGAGTTTCCGTTGTCAGGGCATTGATCCAACCCCAATGATTCTTGTCTTCCTGGGCCTTCCATAATTCACCGAAGGCACCTTGGGCTTGACTGGCGATATCCTGGGCTTTTTGAAAAAAGGGAGTACCCCCCTGGCGACTGAAACTATCGAAGTCCAGACCAAGCATGACGTACGACCAAAAGGCCAACGTGGCCATCAGGTTGCCGTCAATGTTGGTTTCATTGAACTGTAAAACCTGGTTCTGCTGGTAGTCGAACGAAAGCTCTTCCCTCAAACTCAACAAACTCGTCGTCAAGGTTGAACCAAAAATTGGACGTTGCAATTGCAGCTGAAAATCACAGAAATAGGTGTCACCCTCCTGCTTTTTAAACAGGAACATCATGGAACAATCCAGTCTTTCCTGCCTGGTCAGTTGAAGGTTGGTCCAGGCTTGGGTATTCATGAATTCCTCCACGGACGAACGAAAGTTCTCCACAACAGATTTATCCGTACCGGTCAACTGTTGGGCGTTTATTTGGACACGACAGTTGAATTCCTGCGACCAAACTTGTCCCAGAAACAACCACAACGTGACAATCAACCACACTTTTTTCATTTCAACCACCGCTTAAACAGCACAAAGATAGAACTAATATGTCTATATATCTAATTTATCGTTAACAAATGAAAGTATTTCCTTGGCAACGGTCGATTTATCGTTGAGTGGCACCTCAAACCGGTATCCGTCACGACTGTAGATGGTGACTTGATTGGTGTCGTGCCCGAATCCGGCGCCTGGCTGACGCAGGGAATTGAGTACGATGAAATCCAGGTTTTTACGCTCCAGTTTTTCCAACGCGTTGGCCTCTTCCATATCGGTTTCCAAGGCAAACCCCACCAGCACCTGATGATCAGTCTTACGACGTCCCAATTCCGCTGCGATGTCGCGGGTGGGAATCAATCGAACCTGCCAATCGTCACCGGTTCGCTTTGTTTTGCCCGCCGCAGGTTCAGCCGGTGTGAAATCAGCGACAGCAGCGAAAAAAATGGCCATATCTGCCTCGGCAAAGCGCTCAAGACAGGCCTCGTACATGTCGGCGGCAGAAACCACGTCAATGCGTTCGATTCGTTCGTTGGTCGTTTTCAAATCAACGGGACCGGAAACGAGCAACACCCTGGCGCCGCGGGCCGCACAGGCTTCAGCCAGGGCAAAGCCCATCTTGCCGCTGGAGTGGTTGCCTATGAAGCGGACAGGATCCAAGCGTTCATGGGTTGGTCCTGCCGTAATCAGGACGGTTTTTCCACCCCAGGGTTGCTGATCGGTCAGCTGTTTGTTCAGAAAGTCAAAGATGGCCACGGGGTCTTCCATCTTACCCTTTCCTATGTCACCACAAGCTAGTTCGCCGGAAACAGGTTCTATGAAGACCACCCCATCTTGCTTCAAGGTTTCCATGTTTCGCTGTACGGCCTTGTGCTCATACATCTTCGTATTCATGGCCGGGGCGACAAAAACGGGTTTGGCACAAGCCAGGTAAATGGTGGTCAAGGCATCGTCGGCAATGCCGTTAGCCATTTTGCCCAGCACATTGGCCGTTGCCGGGGCAATTACAAAAAGATCGGCCCAATCAACCAGAGCGATGTGTTCGGTCTTTGATGAATTGTACGGGGCAAACAGGTCATCACAGACCGGGTTTTTAGAGACGGTTTCCAGGCTCAACCGGGAAACAAAAGCCAAGGCTGACGGTGTCGAAACAACCTTGACCTCGGCACCAGCCTTGATAAAGAGGCGCACCAGTTCGGGTGTCTTATAGGCAGCGATGCCTCCGGAGATACCCAGCAAAACGTGTTTACCTGTCCACATGGGTTTATTTGTTGACTGACCTCAAACGGATCCGGGTCAGGGCGTTCTTGGTATCCAGGGCAAAATCCCCGTTCATCATCCAACCGTAATAGCCTGCGTCTCTTTTAAGCACCTCTTCCACAGACTGGTCCTTGTACTTGCCAAAATTGAACACTTCAACGCCTTGCTCGTTGAACACCATTTTTCCGGCAAAATCCACATGCTTGTTATGACTTGAAAAAGCAGACAGGAATGCCACGTCGTTCTTAAGCTCGGGATACCTGCCCAGTTGCGCCTTCAACACCTCGTACGTGGCCCTGGTATCGGCTTCTGCTCCGTGAGCCCCTTCCAACAGCTTGTCACAATAAAATTTGTAGGCTGCACTCAGGGTACGTTGCTCCATTTTGTGGAAAATGACCTGCACATCAATCAGTTTGCGCTTGGACAAATCTATCTCGATATCGTTGCGAAGGAATTCTTCCACCAACAAGGGGACGTCGTACCGATTGGAATTAAAACCAGCCAGGTCGCAGCCTTCGATGTCGTTGGCAATCTGACGACCGATTTCCTTGAAGGTAGGACAGTCGGCCACATCAGCATCGGTGATGTGATGCACATCCGATGCTTCTTTGGGAATGGGTATACCAGGGTTGACCCGGTACGTTTTGGTTTCTTCCTTGCCATTCGGGTATACCTTGATGTAGCATATTTCCACGATCCGGTCTAGACTGGGATTGATACCGGTCGTCTCCAGGTCAAAAAAGACAAGGCAGTTTTTGAGGTTTAATTGCATGATGGGGCCTTTTCGCGTTAATCGTTGATCAGCATGGGCATGAGTAGCATTAGCAGGTCTTCNNTCAAGGACTATTTCCTGCGTTTCCAGGTTGGCAACAATATCAATGAAGAACTGTGACTTGAAACCAATGGCGATGGGTTCACCGTCGTATTGGCAAGCGATGGATTCTTCAGCCGATGTGGAAAAGTCAATGTCCTGAGTAGTGAGGACCATCTTTCCTTGAGTGATGGACACCTTCACCAGGCTGGTTGACTGGTTGGCAAAAATGGAAACACGTTTCAAGGTGTTCAGGAAGGAAATCCGGTCGACAATCACCTTGTAGGGATTGTTTTGGGGTACAACAGCGTTGTAATTGGGAAAACGCCCTTCCACCAATCGACAAACCATCTGATAGTTGGCCAATTTGAACTTGACGTTGTTGTCGTCAAATTGCAGCAGCACCTGTCCGGTTTCCTTGGGCAGTATGGCCCTAAGCAGATTAGCCGGCTTTTTGGGTATGATGAGTGTGGCGGCTTGTTCACCTTTGACGGCCGCATGGCGCAGACGCACCAGCTTATGTGCATCGGAAGCAACAAACGTCAGGTTGTCAGGGGTGATATCCAGCACTACACCATTCATGACTGGCCTCAATTCATCATCAGCCGAAGCGAACAGGGTCGTATTGATGCCCCTGAGCAAGGTAGATGCGGGGATTTCCAACTGACTTTGGTTTTCATTGAGTTCCTTGAGTCTGGGAAATTCATCGCCATTCTGGGCAACGAATTTATACCGGCCATTCTGGTAGGTGATGGTCACCTCCAGGCTGTTTTCGTTGATTTCAAACCGCAAGGGCTGTTCGGACAACTCGCGCAAGGCATCCAACAAGGTCTTGGATGAGATGGCCAGTGAGCCGTCACCTGACGACTCAATCAAGTCCAGGGTGGTGACCAGGGTAGTTTCGGTATCGGAGGCTGTGGCCATCAATTTGAGACCGTCGATCCGAAGGTGAAAACATTCCAGAACGGGCAACGTGTTTTTAGCGTTGATAACGCGACTGATGGCTTGCAAATGACTTTGCAAGGTGGAGCTGGATACAATAAAGTTCATCAGTTATGGTTTTAGGGTTTTTGTTT
>DOBD01000213.1 GCA_003506275.1 Bacteroidales bacterium
AGGCGGGGTCGTCGGGTATGTGCATTTTACGGTAGCGACCGGCCAGGCTGCCGTCGGTGTCGAAGACCAGGGCAGTGTTGTGGTATAGCCCGGCTGCTCTGCGTTCAAACAGGGAGGTGACCAGGACGACGTTGTTTTCCCTGGCCAGGCTAGCATAATGGTCGGAAGCGGGGCCAGGAAGACGGACAGCCAGATTGAACAGCGCCACGTCTTCGGTTTGACAGAAATAGGGGCCGTCGTGGAGTTCCTGCAAGATGACCAGGTTGGCGCCGGCTTGGGCGGCTTCACGGATACGGCTGGCCAGTTTGTCGTGTTGGGTTTGAGGGGTGCCGGCCCAGTTTTCCTGAACCAGGGCTGCGGTGATTCGACGTGTCATGCTGTTTCGCTTAGGTTGCTGTGAGACGTCCAAAGGTACAATCTTTTTGAAAACCCCCAAAAACATTGAAGGCTCTGCGCGTTTTGTAATGCCCCAAAAACATTGAAGGCCCTCCGCGTTTCGGAGGGCCCCAATGGTTTACGGGAAGAAGCTGCATCAATGTGATGTGTGAAACTCCGTATGACAGGATTTGAGTGCCGGTTCTCTTTGTAATCCGCTGCGCCCGATGCGATTCTTTCGAAGTGCGGCCCGCCATTGAAAACCTAAGCGTTGTCTCGGCGTTTGTAATAGAATTGATGAGTCTGCCAATCAAGATTGACGCAACTTCTCTATGACAAATATAGCAAACGAAACCAATATATGCAAATTAAGGGCTTCTTTTAACGTTTAAAGGGCTGTGTCGTTCAGACACAGCCCTTTAACTATAGTGTTAAAGCGCAAACTTACGCGTTTTTGGCTTTTTGAACGATGGCCTTGAAGGCTTGTGGTTCGTTCATGGCCAGGTCGGCGAGTACTTTGCGGTTGATTTCGATGCCGGCTTTGTGCAGGGCACCCATCAAACGGCTGTAGGACATGCCTTCCAAGCGGGCACCGGCGTTGATACGCTGAATCCACAAGGCGCGGAAAGCGCGTTTTTTGACTTTGCGGTCGCGGTAAGCATATTGCAAACCCTTTTCCCAGGTGTTTTTGGCCACGGTCCATACATTCTTTCTGGATCCGAAGTAGCCCTTGGTCAGGGCCAGCACTTTTTTTCTTCTTGCCCTGGAGGCAACGTGATTGACTGATCTTGGCATTGTTGTTACGTTTTTTTGAATGTTAGCGTCATGCTTCTCAGATGAACTTTTGAGCTAAGGCATTCGGTTAAATGAAACGGATATCTTCTCTGACGATTTACTTGAGACCCAGCAGGATCTTGACGTTGTTGACATCGGCTTTATCAACCAGACCCATGTGGGTGAGGTTGCGTTTTTGCTTGGTCGTCTTCTTGGTCAGAATGTGGCTCTNNTTGATTTTACCTGTTCCGGTAAGGGTGAACCTCTTTTTCGAACCGGAATTAGTTTTCATCTTTGGCATTTTTTTGCTCTGTTTTGGGTTGTGTAACTTGTTTATTTGGAGCTGGAGCAGGTGCGGCTTTCTTTTTGGGCGCCAGCATGATGATCATGCGCTTGCCTTCGAGAACGGGCATGCTCTCCACTTTTCCGTAATCTTCCAGGTCGTTGGCAAAGCGAAGCAGCAACACTTCACCTTGTTCCTTGAACAGGATGGAACGACCCTTGAAAAACACATAGGCCTTGACTTTCGAGCCTTCTTCCAAGAACGATTTGGCGTGCTTGAGCTTGAAGTTGTAGTCGTGATCATCGGTCTGGGGTCCGAAACGGATTTCCTTGAGCACGATCTTGGTCGACTTGGCCTTTTGTTCCTTTTGACGTTTCTTCTGCTGGTACAGAAACTTTTGGTAGTCGGTGATGCGACAAACGGGAGGGGCTGCGTTCGGGGAAATTTCCACCAAGTCGAGTTGTAGCTGCTCAGCGATGGCCAATGCTTGTTGGATGGGGTAAACACCCTGTTCCACATTGTCGCCTACCAGGCGAACTTCCTTCACTCGGATCCGTTCGTTGATCCGGTATTGCATTCTTATATCATCGTTCCTCATTCAGCGTGTTCTTCCTCGTTTAACGTATATTTTATTTGTTTGACTATCAATAAATTGGTTTACCAGGTTGTCATCATTTTTTCGACTTCTTCGGTCAAAAGTGCGGCAAAGGTAGTAAAATTCATCGAACCTTTATCGCCTTCGCCCTGTTTTCTTACAGAAACTTCTTGTTTTTCTGCTTCTTGCTCACCGACGATGAGCATGTAGGGGATGCGTTTCAACTCGTTGTCGCGAATTTTACGGCCGATTTTTTCGTTGCGGTCGTCAATGACGGTGCGGATGTCCCGTTCGTTCAGGTAGGCGGCAACCTGGTTGGCGTAGTCGTTGAATTTCTCGCTGATGGGCAATACCACGACCTGATCGGGTGTGAGCCAGAGCGGGAATTTGCCCGCGGTGTGTTCGATGAGGACGGCCACAAACCGTTCCATGGAACCAAAGGGAGCCCGGTGAATCATGATGGGGCGGTGCTTCTGGTTGTCGTTGCCTACGTATTCGAGCTCGAAACGTTCGGGTAAGTTGTAGTCTACCTGAATGGTGCCCAGCTGCCAGCGACGGCCAATGGCATCCTTGACCATGAAGTCGAGCTTGGGGCCGTAGAAGGCGGCTTCGCCCAGTTCGACCTTGGCGTTGAGGCCTTTTTCCTGGCAGGCTTCTACAATGGCCCGTTCGGATTTTTCCCAGTTTTCGTCGCTGCCTATGTATTTTTCCTTGTTGTTGGGGTCGCGTAGGGAAATTTGGGCTTCAAAATTCTTGAAATCCAATGCATTGAAGATGATAAAGATGATATCCATCACCTTGAGGAATTCATCTTTCAACTGGTCGGGGCGGCAGAAGATGTGGGCATCGTCCTGCGTGAAACTCCGCACGCGGGTCAATCCGTGCAACTCACCGCTCTGTTCGTAGCGATACACCGTGCCGAACTCGGCAAAGCGCAAGGGAAGATCCTTGTACGAACGCGGCTGCCACTTATAGATCTCGCAATGATGCGGACAGTTCATCGGCTTCAGCAGATACTCCTCGCCCTCTTCCGGCGTATGGATAGGCTGGAAGGAATCTTTGCCATACTTGGCGTAGTGCCCCGACGTCACATAAAGTTGTTTGTTGCCGATATGCGGCGTCATCACCTGCAGATACCCGAAACGGCGCTGTATCTTTTTCAGGAAATCCTCCAGGCGGAGGCGGAGAGCCGTACCGCGCGGCAACCACATGGGCAGCCCTTTGCCCACCATCTCGCTGAACATGAAGAGTTCCATCTCCTTGCCGATCTTGCGGTGGTCGCGCT
>DOBD01000253.1 GCA_003506275.1 Bacteroidales bacterium
TGAAGGCAGTAGCAGGGGCTTTCGACAGGCGCAACAACGAGCATGCCGCCCTGGTGACATTGGGGACTGCTGCCCGACGTATCCAGCGTCCGGCTGGTCTGCGCTTCATAGACGCCCGCGTGGGGATTGTCCGACAGCATGGCGTGGCTCTGCTTGGAGCAGATGCCGTAGACCTTGACAGCCAGCTCATTACATCTGGATTCGCCCACATCATGGGTGTTCAGCGTATTCGCCACGGTTCCGTCTTTCCACTGTTGCCCTTCATCGGAAGAGTGGGGGCGGGTGCCTTTCACAAACGGCACAAACACCGTCTGGTCGTTGTTACATCCGAGGGTGGCAGATTTGTTGTCCTGGATCAGCGCACCCTTGCCACCACCCTCACAGCCGGAGCGGATTTTCAGTGTCAGCGGGACGTTGCCGCCGCCTGTCCCCATACGCGAGGTCAGTGTTTGTACCTTGCCGCTTGTACCAAGGGTAACCCGGCTGTCGGTTGGGTGGTTCTCAATTACGACCGCAAGCTGGTTGTCGCCCATGTCGGCACGGAGAGTGCCGGACAGGCCTTCATCGGAATGTCCGCCCAGTCTTGAAGCCGCCCCCGGCTCGAACACGATGGGCTGGTGGCCGTGCTCCTGGACTCGGAGCGTGGCCACCAGCTCTTCCGTGACTGACATACAGGCGCCGCCTTGATCGTTTAGGACACGGACTGGCTCTCCAGCGCAATCCTCAGAACTTCCGGGAGTTCTTTGCCCCGGAGAGCCGCACGGCGTATAATCCCTTGACACGCCTTGGTGCTCAAAGAGAATCTCTCCGGCGTGTTCACTTCCAAAATCCGCGACAAGGTAGATTCTCTTACGACGTTGGGCGACTCCGAAAAATTGAGCGTCAACAGTTCGGTAAGCAACGCTCCATCCGTTACCCAGGAGTATGTCGGCATAAGGCCAGCCGTTCTTGTCAGGCGCAGGCACCTCGGCATCCGGCTCGGCAATCTGGACGACCGCTTCGAGGACAGCCTTGAAGTCAGCGCCTTTGTTTGAGGAGAACGCTCCTGGTACGTTCTCCCACAGGATAAATCTTGGATTACGCCCATTTGTCGCGCACCTCATTTCCTTGATGATTCTGATGGCTTCATAAAAAAGGGCCGATTGTTTTCCGTCCAGGCCCGCCCGTTTACCAGCAACGCTCATGTCGGTGCAGGGAGAGCCGAAGGTGATGATATCCACAGGTTCAATCATCGAGCCGTCGATCTGCCCAATGTCCCCGTAGTGCTTCATCTGCGGCAGTCGTCTGGTGGTCACCCGGATGGGGAAAGGTTCTATCTCCGAAGCCCAGACCGGGATGATCCTATTAAAAACGGCTCCAAGCGGGAAGCCGCCGGAGCCGTCGAAAAGTGAGCCGAGGGTAAGCTGTCTATTCATTGGTATTTACCCCCGGTACATCCAAATATGCGGTTTTCACGCCGTTGCGTATTAGAAACACATTCTCTGCACCGCCAGCCTGTTCAATGTACCTTTTGACTATTACATCGCAAAACTTCTCGTCCAGTTCCACGGTGTGACAAACCCGTCCGGTCTGCTCACAGGCAATCAAGGTACTGCCCGAACCGCCGAAGGGGTCTAGAACAATGCAGCCCGTCATGCTGGAGTTAAGTATCGGGTAGGCTACCAGCGGCACAGGCTTCATGGTCGGGTGGTCAGTATTTTTCCTAGGTTTATCGAACTCCCAAATAGTGGATTGTTTGCGGTCGGAATACCAGGCGTGTTTACCCGATTTCTTCCATCCAAAAAGGATCGGCTCATGCTGCCACTGGTAAGGTGAACGTCCCAAGACCAGAGACTGTTTCTTCCAGATACACGTTCCTGACAGATAGAATCCCACATCCTTAAACGCTTTGCGGAAATTGAAACCCTCGGTGTCGGCATGGAATACATAGATACTCGCATCTCTTGCCATGGCTTTTTCAGTCAGGGTAAAAGCGTCCAGCAGGAATTGATAAAACTTTTCACCCACCATGTTGTCATTTTTAATTTTGCCCGCCGTACCCTCATAGTTGACGTTGTAGGGAGGGTCAGTCACCACGAGGTTGGCAAGCTTGCCATCCATAAGGAGGGCAAAGGTCTCTGTTTTGGTACTGTCTCCACAGACAACACGGTGCGGCCCTAAAAGCCACAGATCACCTGACTGGGTCACAGCAGGTTTGGCGAGTTCACCTTCAACATCGAAGTCATCGTCTTTTACGTCTTCGGCACCGCCCAGCAGTTGGTTCAATTCCGCGTCGTCGAAGCCAAGAAGGGATACATCGAAGTCAGAGGCCTGTAGATCGGCAACCTCTACCGAGAGCATTTCAGCGTCCCAGCCAGCGTTCAGAGCCAGACGGTTGTCGGCAATAATGTAGGCTCGCTTCTGGGCTTCGGTCAGGTGCTCCGCAAAAACGCAGGGTACCTGGGTAATACCTTCCTCTTTGGCAGCCAGGATGCGCCCATGCCCAGCTATTACATTGAGGTCTTTATCCACGATGACCGGGTTGACGAA
>DOBD01000127.1:0-777 GCA_003506275.1 Bacteroidales bacterium
GAGTCCAACAGCGGATACGTCTCGGTGTACACATAATACGTATAAAACCAACGGAAGCGTTTTTGTAATCGGTGTGTGACGGACAGTTGGTTCCAGGGGTTATCGTCAGCGAAGCGAAAGGCTGTGTCCAAGGCTTCCACACTGGGGAACGTCTTACTCACAAAAAGCCGCACCGGCTCTCCCTTGCTAACCTTCAGGACGGAATCATAGGCGTTGCTTTCAAACGGTTGCCGTTCGCCGATGGAGTCTTCGTTGGTCGACCAGGTGACCGACCAGGTGACGTCGGGTATGATGGGCAATTTGCTGATCAGTTTTTTTGTCAGACCGATCTGATTGCCGGTGTCGGGTTTCAAGCTGTTTGAATCGGCGTTCAGACAGAATTCTCGGTAACAGGATCCGTCAGCATTAATGACCGTGAGCATATCGTGTGGGGTGGGATCGGTGCATGAGATGGCCATCATGGTCATTACGCTCAGTAGCAAAAGGGTAGGGGTTGCTTTCATGGCTGTCGTTGTTATAGTCGGTTGAGGCGTTGATTGGTTTTACGGAAGGCACGGTTGGCTTCTTCGTTCTGTTGCTGCCTGAGCAAGTGTTCAGTTGGTGATGTTCCGGTAGTCATNNCCGCTTTTGGTCGCGTAGCCTGACAGAAGCAAAGCGTTGGATTCGATGGGTTTGGGGGTTTCGAGGGTTGGGTTGTTTACTTCAAGCAACCAGAGTGCTCCCAGGAGGCAGGCGGCTGCAAGGAGGGGGCGTTTCAAAGGGTGCTTCAAAGGGTGC
>DOBD01000127.1:808-7455 GCA_003506275.1 Bacteroidales bacterium
GTCCCTATAGAAGTTTTCTCTTCTTCCATGACCGGCTCTATCTCCCTCATCTTTTCTATCCATTGTTCGAGTTGGGCATCGGCAGCAGCCTCTAGGGCTGACCGATTGTTTGTGTTGATTATCTTTAGGTTGGAACGCATGGTTGTATTGGTTGTTGTCCGTTAGTTAGCTGTGTTCATCAAATAGGTCCTGAGCTTCTTTTTGGCTAAACAGAGGTTGCTTTTTACCTGGTCGCCCGTCAAACCCGTTAGGGTAGTAATGTGTTCGGTGTCCAACAGTTCGATTTCCTTGAGTACGAAGACCAGGCGCTGTTTCGGGGATAATTTGTCCAACAGTCGGTTCAGTTCAGCAGCCAGTTCCTTGTTTACATACGCCTCTTCCGGTGTCGTGCCTGTCATCCTGGTGGTGACCTGATCGAGGGAAACCTTCCGCAAGCGGTACCTCAGCGACTGCAACACATCGTAGCAGTGATGGCTGATGACTGCAAACAACCACGTATCAAACGAACGCATCGGGTCGAAGGTGTCCATTTTTTGCCAGACTTTCAACAGCGTTTCCTGAACGGCGTCCTTGGCTTCTTCGGTGTTGCCTAATAGCCTGAAAGCCACCCTGAACAAAGGCTGCTGGTAGGGTTTGACCAGCTCGCTGAACGCAGCGGCGTCACCCAGTCTGCTTCGTTCGAGCAGTGTTTGTTGCATTGCCTGGTCCATGGTCGTTTTATAACAAATACGAAGAAGTCTCCTGAAGGTAAAAAAGTAAGGTAAAAATTTTGGGCCGTTATTTTAAACCATTTTCCATCGTGGTTGTTACCTTGACAAATTAACGTAAAAAAGAAGCATCGGGAAATAATCTGGTTGGCTGTTGATCAAAAGTTTGTCGGCCATGTTAACAATATCACTCCTATTGGTATATTTGTAAACCGTCTTGATGCTACAAACCAATACCCATCTCATGGCTAACCAACTTGATTTGTACGACAACACCAGCCTGGAGCTTTCCCGTCAGGTGACCAAGGCGTACAGCACCTCCTTTTACACGGCATCCAAACTGTTTGCTCCTCCCGTCAGGGAGGCAATCTGGGCGGTGTATGGGTTTGTCCGCCTGGCTGATGAGATTGTAGACACCTTTGATCACATCGATCAGGAAGCTCAATTGGACCGTTTTTCGGCCGATTTTGCAGAAGCGATGCAACAGGGGCTCAGTCTTAATCCCCTATTACATGCATTTCAACGGACTGTCAAGGCCTACAATATCCCTGATGCCTACATTCAGGCCTTTCTCGACAGTATGCGGCTGGATTTGCACAAGAAGGACTACACAAGCGAAGAAGAGACGGCTGCCTATATCTACGGCTCAGCCGACGTGGTGGGGCTGATGTGCCTGACCATTTTCTGCCATGGTGACAGCGCCTTATTCGAACAGTTGGAAGCACCGGCCCGCCGCTTGGGATCTGCTTTTCAAAAAGTCAACTTTCTCCGTGACCTGAAAACGGATAGCCTGGACCTGGGGCGGACCTATTTCTCGGCAGTGGTGGGCAAATCACTGGATGTCAATCTAAAAAAACAGTTGGAGGCAGATATCCGGCAGGATTTCGCGGCAGCCAGCCAAGGGGTGGCCTGCTTGCCCAGATCGTCCAGATTAGCGGTCAAAGTGGCTTTTGAGTACTATAAGACGTTGTTGGTTGCCATTGAGCGAACCAGTCCCGAGCAGTTGCTCAACGAACGTATCCGGGTGTCCAACCTGCGAAAAACGGTGATTTTGCTGCGTTGTTACCTGTTTCATCTACTTAAACGCACGTGATATGGAGGATCATGTTATACTGGTTGATACCGAAGACAATGCCATCGGCACGTTGGAAAAACTGACCGCCCACGTGGAGGCCCGTTTACACAGAGCCATTTCAGTCTTTGTTTTCAACAGCGATGGTGATTGGCTGTTGCAGCAACGGGCTGACACCAAATATCATTCCAACAGCTTATGGTCCAACACCTGTTGCACACACCCGCTGCCAGGTGAAAGCAATGCCGATGCAGCCCTCCGTCGCATGTCCCAGGAAATGGGACTACAATGCCAGCTAAAGGAGGTTTTTCACTTTTTGTATAAGGAGCCGTTGGACAACAACTTGACCGAGCACGAAATCGACCATGTCTTCATTGGTTTTTCCGATGACCTGCCTGTCATCAATCCCGACGAAGTGATGGCCTTTCGCTATGTGGATTACTCATCCCTGATACACGATTTAACGTTGAATCCTCAGGGTTACACCGTTTGGTTCCGACAGATTGTTAAGCGGGTGCACGATGCCTTTATAAACCGTGGACTGATTACGGAATGATACACACCCTCCACACAAAGGACCTGAAGAAGGTGACCCGCTTTTTGATCTCCTTCTACCTCATTGGCGCTATTGGGATGGCATTGCCGTGGACATCGGCGGTTTTCCGTTTTCTCACCCCCTTTTCCCTGCTGATGTGTTTTGGCCTGCTGGCCTTTTTCCACGATGGAAAACCGGCCATACGCAGTTGGGTGTTTTACCTGCTGGTGATGGTGGTTGGCTATGCCGCCGAAGTTGTCGGAGTGGCCACCGGTGTGGTGTTTGGAGCCTATGAATACGGTCAGGGTTTGGGCGTAAAGGTGTTGGATGTGCCTTTGATGTTGGGCCCCAACTGGTTGTTCATGGTGTATGCGTCGAGTATGGTTGCTGATAGTTTATTAAGCAAGGTAGATGGCATTCCTGTCAAAGGATGGCATCCTTTTCTTCGTATACTCCTCGGCTCCCTGGTCATGGTCGCTTATGACCTGATTGTCGAACAGGTGGCTCCCAAACTCGATCTTTGGGCATTCGAGGCTGAAGCGGTGCCGTTGCAGAATTACCTGGCCTGGTTTGTTCTGGCCGTACTCTTTCACACGCTGTTTCGGCTGTTCAAGGTGCAGACACGTAATCCCTTGTCGGTTCGTTTACTGTTGATGCAAGCCCTCTTTTTTGCCATCCTGGCCCTGTTGCTGTGACCTTTCAACACAAGCAGATTTCATAAATACCCCAATCCGCCCAACATTACGTCATGATCAAGGCCAGTCATCACCCCCTCATTTACCCTTTTTTCCTGTGGTACAGCCGCCGGCTCATCCGACGTCACTTCGACCGGGTCAATGTGGTGGGGGATGCATTCCCCACCAACGGTGCCATTTTGCTGCTGGCCAACCACATTAGCTGGTGGGATGGCTTCTGGGTAGCCTACTTGAACAAAAAACACTTCGGACGCCTCTTCCATGTCATGATGACCGAAGAACAGCTGCAAAAATACCCCTATTTCAGTCGTTGCGGGGCCTTTTCCATCCGTAAAGGGCATCGCTCTCAGGTGGAAAGCCTGGATTATGCCGCCCGTTTGCTGGAAGATCCGGCCAACCTGCTGCTGTTCTTCCCCCAGGGAGTCATTCATTCCCTGTATCAAGCACCCATGCACTTTGAAAAAGGAGTGGAGCGGGTATTGACCAAGGCAGCTACTACCGACTGTCAGGTGGTGTTTCTACTCAGTCTGCCCGATTACCTGGCCACCAAGAAGCCCAGCCTGACCCTCTATTACGAGCGGTACACTGGCCCCTACGACAATCTGGACCAGGTGGAAGCCGCCTACCAGGCCTTTCAATCCCGTTGTTTAACCCGTCAATCCCTCTTGGTTGTATGATGGAAATCCTCTGTTGGTTGGCCTTGTCAGTAGCCCTGATCCGATTGATAGTTGCTTTGACGAATTACCTGGTTAGGCAGCCCTTATCCAAGGTGCCACCTGTCGGTGAAGACACGCTGGTCAGCCTGATTGTGCCGGCCAGGAACGAAGCCGAACACCTCGAATCACTGCTGTACGACCTCAACTCCCAGCAAGGCGTCAAGGTGGAAATCCTCGTCTACGATGACGAGTCCACCGATGCGACAGCCACTATTGTCCAGACAACCGCAGCCGCTGATGCCCGCATACGGCTACTTTCATCCACAGGGCTGCCACCGGGCTGGCTGGGAAAAAACCACGCTTGTCATGAAGCAGCCCTACACGCCCAAGGCGACTACCTGCTTTTTATCGATGCTGATGTAAACCTGGAACCCACACTTGTGGTCAGGGCTGTTGAGTATGTGAAAAAACACCAATTGAGCCTGTTGTCTATTTTTCCCAGGCAGCGCTGCGAAACCCTGGGAGAACAACTCACGGTGCCCTTGATGAACCTTATCCTGCTCAGTCTCTTGCCCCTGGTACTGATACGGCGCAGCCGAAGACCTGTATTCTCTGCTGCCAACGGCCAATTCATGCTGTTTGAGGCAGCTGCTTACCACCGTTTGCAGCCCCATCAACACCACAAGGCCGACAGGGTGGAAGACATCCGCATTGCCCGTTTTTATAAACAACAACGGTTGCGTATAGCGACCTTGGCCGCCGAGCCAGACCTGACCTGCCGTATGTATACAAGCTATGACACCGCCATCGAAGGCTTCAGTAAGAACGTACTGCAGTTTTTCGGTGGATCAGCCCTGCTGGCTGTGTTGTATTGGGCAATAACCACCCTGGGTATCTTTCCCGTCGTGGCCNNTGCTCTATGGAGGACTGGCCGTCCTGATCCGGACACTGGTCAGCCTGACCAGCCATCAGCCGGTGGCCGACAATCTGATTTATATGATACCACAACAAGTCACCCTGGCCTTGATGCTGTTCAAGGCCATGACCAAAACCGCCCGCCATCAATTGATATGGAAAGATCGTGCTGTCTGATTATTTTTAGTTTGCTGATAGCCCTCGGCCCTTTGCACGCCGACTCCAAATCCAGCATTTACAACGCCTATCTCAACAAGGACATGGCTACCTGGAAAGTGGTCATGACAGCGTTGGAACGTACGCATCCCAAAACCTTGCCCCAAATCCTGGAACTGGTCAATTACCAATACGGCTACATCGGATGGTGTCTGGGGGTGGACAAAAAGAGTGAGGCCAAACAGTATATGGATAAAGGAGAAGCTAACCTGGCCCTTCTGGAGAAACAGGCCTACCAACCCTCCCAGGTCAATGCCTACAAGGCCGCTTTCATCGGTTTTCGCCTGGGCCTCACGCCGTTGAAAGCCCCCGTGCTAGGTCCTAAAAGTTTGGAACTAACGGAACTGGCCATCAAGCAGGATAAGAACAATCCTTTGGGGTACCTCCAGTTTGGCAATGGGTTGTATTACAGACCCAAAGTCTTTGGTGGCTCCAAGGTGAAAGCCATGACCTACTACCACAAGGCTGAACGGCTGATGGAAGCCAGCGGGATCACCAACGATTGGAACTACCTCAATCTGCTGGCGCTCATAGGAATGGCTTATCAGGATATGGGCAAAGCAGACAAAGCTGAAGCTTACTACCAGAAAGCCTTGCGGGTTGAACCCCGTTTTACCTGGGTCAAGGATGAATTATATCCGCTTCTGAAACAACATAATCACACCTCAAACCAATAGACGCATGAAAAACATCCTCATCGTTGGAGCCGGTGTCGGCGGCCTGTCAACGGCCCTCCGATTACTCAAGCGCGGTTACACCGTGACCATCCTGGAAAAAAACGCTCAGGCCGGTGGCCGTATGAACCAACTCAAGCAAGACGGCTTCACCTTCGATACCGGTCCCAGTTTTTTCAGCATGAGCTATGAGTTTGAGGAACTGGCGTCTGACTGTGGCTTACAACTGCCCTTTGAATACGTGGGCTTGGATCCCTTGTATACCGTCCATTTCAGGGACAGCGAAAAGACCTGGCACCTGCACCGCGACCTGACCAAGCTGGCCGCCCAGTTCCAGGAGGTGGAGCCCGATTTTGAAGCCCACATGCGTCGGTATCTTACGAAATCGGGGGCTTTGTTCAACGATACCGTTGATCTGATCATCAAGCAGAACTTCAACTCCGTGGCAGCGTTTGTTTACGCCATGCTGCACGTCAACCCCCGTCATTTACCGGTGATTTTTCGCACTTTCTGGAAACAGGTGTGTCGCTATTTTACCTCCAGGGAAGCCAGGGAAATTATTTCGCTCGTGGCCTTTTTCCTGGGTAAGACGCCGTTTGACACCATGGCCGTGTATACCTTGCTTTCCCATACCGAATTTCAATACGACGGTAATTACAACGTCAAGGGTGGGATGTACGCCATCATCGAAGGCTTTGTCAAGCAATTGGAGCAAGGCGGTGTACGCTTTGTGTATAATACGGAAATTGTGGATTTCCGTGCTACAGGTCGCCAACTGACGGCTTTGATTGACCAACACGGGCAATCATGGACGGCCGACGACTACGTGATCAACGCTGATGCGGCCTTCTTCCGTCACCGTATCTTCCAACGCAAGGCCTTCAGCGCGGCCCGTATGGCCAAAAAAGACTGGACCATGGGTTTCTTCACCTTTTACATAGGGGTGCAAGGCAAGTTGCCCCAGGTGAATCACCACAATTACTTTCTGGGAAACGACTATCAAGGCTATGCCGACAAAGTGATGCGGGCGTCCGAAAGCCAGGAAAAACCCTATTACTACGTAAACGTGGTATCCAAATACAACGAAGAACTCGCCCCGGCCGGTTGCGAAAGCCTGTTCTTCGTTTGCCCGGTGCCCAACCTCCTGGTCAAACCCAATTGGGACGATAAAGACCAA
>DOBD01000127.1:7462-10846 GCA_003506275.1 Bacteroidales bacterium
TCTACACACCCGAAGACTGGCAAAACGGCTTCAACCTCTATAAGGGAGCCGGCCTCGGTCTTTCCCACACCTTCTGGCAAATAGGCGGATTTCGCCCCAAGAACTACGATGAACACTACCGCAATGTCTTCTACGTGGGGGCCTCCACCGTCCCTGGCGCTGGTATTCCCATGGCCGTGATCAGCTCACGGTTGGTGGTGGAACGGTTGGAAAAGAAAGGGTGAATCGGGTGCATGTTGCATCACACGTATCATTGTTTGCAACATTTGTACCCTCGAAAGTTAAAAGAAATTGGCATCTTTGCATCTGAGGTTTTCTACCCACTCCGTACGAAACGTTCAATTAGACTACCACGTCATGAAAAAGTGCCTGTTTGCTTTGCTTTTAAGTGTTTCTGTCTCTTTTGCCCTCTCCGCCCAACGGGAAACAATTCGGTTTAACCTCGGTTGGACCTTCTATTTTGGTGCCTTGGATGAAAAGGCGGCCAACAACGTTTCCACCAGCGGTTTCGACGACTCAGGTTGGAGGAAGCTGGATATTCCCCATGATTTTCAGATTGAACAACCTTGGTCTCCCAAGGCCAAACCCTCCAGGGGATACAAGGACGACAGCCAAGGTTGGTACCGGAAAACCTTTACGGCCGACCAGGCCTGGAAGGGCAGGAGGGTGTTGCTGGATTTCGAGGGCATCATGTCCTTCGGTGATGCCTACCTGAACGGGGTCAAGATCGGATCGACCGAATATGGTTACCTGGGTTTTGAGGCCGATGTGACCAGGTTGTTGACGTTCGAAGGCGAAAACGTCGTGGCAGTCTATGCCAACAACAAGGGCAATTCACGTTGGTATACCGGCGGTGGTTTGTACAGGGACGTAAACCTGGTCGTGAAAAACGAGGTTGCTGTAGCGCGTAACGGGGTTTATGTGTCCACCCCAACCATAACGGAGCAGTCGGCAGACGTGGTCGTTCAAGTAGACATTGATGGTATCCGAGGCAAACAGGAAGCCATCAGTGTTGCCGTCAAGGTGATGAATGCAGCGGGTCATCTGGTAGGAGATGCCACCACCTTGGCACCTCAACGGTCGAAGTTGTCACCGGTGGAAACCAAATTGGCCCTGACAATACCCCAACCACATTTGTGGTCGTGTGAAGATCCGCATCTCTACACAGCTGTGGTCACCTTGACCAATAGCGAAGGCCGGGTGGTTGATGAAGTGACCGAGACTTTTGGTATTCGCACGATTGAATATTCCAAGACCTTTGGCTTCAAACTCAACGGTAAGAAGGTGTTTCTGAAGGGTATTTCCAATCACCACGACCTGGGAGCCGTCGGAGCTGCCGCCCATGAATTTGCCATCGAGCGCTTGTTCAAGCAACTTAAGTCCTTCGGTTATAACCATGTGAGGACCTCACACAATCCCTATTCCACATCTTTCCTGAAGCTGGCCGATCAATACGGCATCCTGATTGTCGATGAACTCTACGACAAATGGGGCAACACGGCCTACTGGGCCGGCCGCGCGCCCTGGAAAGACGTGGTCGTCGGGAATGTCATCGAATGGATCAGACGCGACCGCAACCATCCTTCCGTTATCATGTGGAGTCTGGGTAACGAGTTGCAGATCAATAAGGATTGGGCCGGTTACCCCACCAACGACTGGGGGGTAACCACCTACCGCATGTTGGATGTGTTGGTGAAACGGTATGACACGACACGCCCCACCACCGTGGCCATGTTTCCGGCCCGTGGCGGTGCCGTACAGAAAAACGATCCCTCCTTCAACATAGACATTACACCCCCTGAGTTGGCCACGGTCACTGAAATTTCCAGTTTCAACTATCGGTGGTTCAACTACCAGGATTACCTCAAACACGCGCCCGATATGATCATCTACCAGAGCGAGGCGACCACCAATGAGCTGGCTCAACCCTTTTTCGGGATGAATCAGGCAACCATGGTCGGATTGGCCTACTGGGGAGCCGTCGAATACTGGGGTGAGTCCCACGGTTGGCCACGTAAAGGCTGGTCCTATGCCTTTTTCAACCATGCGCTGGAACCATTTCCCCAAGCGTATTTGATCAAGAGTGCTTTTGAAGAAACCCCTTTGGTGCACATCGGTGTCATCGACAAGGCCTCAGAAAGCCAGGAGTGGAACGATCAGACTATCGGTACGTTGAACATGTCCGATCATTGGAACAGGGAAGTGGGCAAGGCCTATTCCGTGTATACCTTTACCAACGCTGATGAAGTGGAATTGTTTGTCAATGGAAAATCGGTGGGTGTTCAACAAAACAACCGCGAAGATATTAAAAAGCGCAACATCATCCAATGGGCTCCCATCGTGTATAAGAAAGGACGCCTGGTTGCCGTAGCTCGTTCCAATGGCAAGGAAGTAGCCCGCCATCAAGTGGAAACCACAGGGCCAGCCGTTGCGTTGAAACTGGAACTCGAAAACACTGACTGGAAGGCCGATGGCATGGATCTGCAGTACGTGAAGATCTACGCCGTAGACAGCAAGGGCCGCAAGGTACCCACTGCCGTTGGTGATGTCAACGTTGAGGTGAGTGGTGCTGCCACCTTGATTGCCGTGGACAACGGTGACCATTCCAGTGACGAATTGTTTGCCGGTACTACAAGAGCGTTGCATCAGGGTTTCGCCCTGGCTATCCTACGGGCTACCTCAACACCGGGAGCCGTTACCTTTAAAGCCGTTGTCAAAGGATTGAAGGGGGCTCAACAAACTATCGTCACGCAATGATACCTCAGGACAACGTGTTTGTACAACGATCAACCATCAGCACGAAGCATCGATTGGTGCCTTCTCTGATGCTTGTGGTGTTGCTGACTGGCCTGTTACAGCCGGTCAACGCATTGACCGCCTTCGATTTGTTGGTTGAAAACAGCCCGACGACCGTGGTTTACCAGGGTGAAAACCAGGTAGTGCAGACAGCCATCGATATGCTGTTCAAGGATGCCAACCAGGTTTGTGATGGATCTTTCAAGCAAGGGACGACCGTAAATGGTCGCTCCATTCTCATTGGCATGCCCGACCAGGAACCGGATTTCCGTGACCTGTTGAAACAACAGAAAGTAGGTTGCAAGGACGTTGTTGGAAAATGGGAAGCCTTCAAGCACGTGACAACCACCATCAACGGACAGCCTTGCTTGTTGGTGATAGGCAGCGATCCAAGGGGGACGGCCTATGGTGTGTTGGAACTCTCTCGTCTGATGGGTGTATCGCCCTGGGCCTGGTGGGCCGATGTGACCCCGGCCAAACAAACGACGGTCACAATCACGCCCAATGGTCGGGTGCATGCGCCTTCGGTGCAGTACAGGGGTATTTTCCTGAACGATGAAGACTGGGGGCTGATGCCCTGGTCGTCGA
>DOBD01000127.1:10872-15372 GCA_003506275.1 Bacteroidales bacterium
CTGCGGGCCAACACCATCTGGCCGGCCATGCACGAATGTACCATTCCTTTTTATCAGGTGCCTGGCAACGATGGGGTTTCCCGAAAATACGGCATCGTGGTTGGATCATCCCACTGTGAGCCCTTGTTGTACAACAGTGCCGGTGAATGGAACGAAGCCAGCATGGGTCGCTACAATTTTTTCACCAACAAAGACAAGGTCTTGAACGCCTGGACCAACCGGGTAGCTCAAATGGCCGGTACTGACAACCACTTTTATACCATTGGCATGCGTGGCAAACACGATGGCCGTATGGAAGGGGTCAGTACGGCTGAAGCCTATAAAGAGGCGTTGGAAACGGTGATACCCATCCAGCGGAATCTATTGGCTAAACACATCAATCCCGATCCAACCAAGGTACCTCAGGCCTTTATACCCTATAAGGAAGTACTGGAAGTCTATGATCTGGGTATGAAGGTGCCCGACGACGCCACCTTGATCTGGTGCGACGACAATTACGGATACTTGACTCGATTGAGCAATCCCAACGAGCAAAAGCGCGCCGGAGGTGCCGGTGTCTATTACCACCTTTCCTATTGGGGGAGGCCCCACGATTACCTCTGGTTGGCCACCACACCTCCTGCTCAGATCTATTCGGAAATGCGCAAGGCCTGGGATTACAACACCCGCAAACTGTGGATCGCCAATGTGGGCGACATCAAACCCGGTGAGTACTTGACGGAGTTTTTCCTGGACATGGCCTGGGACATTGAGTCGGTCAGTCCAACGACTCTAACCCAGCACCTGGAACGTTGGGCTGCCCGTGAATTCGGATCCGCAAACGCTAAAGCCATCACCGCTGTGATGAGCGATTACTACCGCCTGGGCATGGAACGCAAGCCTGAATTCATGGGATGGAACGCGGTTGAACTGAGTAAACAAACGTACCACCGAGGCTTGTCGCCAGTAACAGATACCGACTATAACCCATTGATATTTGGCGATGAAATCAAGCAGCGCATCGATGCTTTCGACGCCATGATTCGGGAAGTAGACCGCATCGAAGGGACCATTCCTGCCCATCGCAAAGACGCTTTTTTCCAACTGGTACGCTACCCTGTCATGGGGGCAGCCCTTAAAAGTCACAACATCCTCCTGGCTCAGAAGGCCCGCCTGTATGCGCAACACAACTTACCCGTTGCCAACGAATACGCCACTGCGAGTGCGGCTGCCTGGAATACCATCCAGTCGCTCACCAACCATTACAATGCTGGCTTGATGAACGGCAAATGGAAGGGGATGATGGATAGTCAACCCCGTAAATTGCCCGTCTTTGACCGCGCGCCCCTGCCGGCCACGGTCACTCAAAAAAAGAGCGGCGTTGTTTTTTGGCCGGAGAATGCGACCAAACCGCTGGAGGAGGGTGACATTGTAGCCCCGGCCTTCGTCAAAGAAGCGCCCCGTACGTTTTTTGTTTCCCTGTTCTCCGGTTCGGGCGATGTCCTGACCCCCAAGGTGGAGGGATTGCCAACCTGGGTCAAGGTGGAAACAGTTGATATGGGTGTTGACGGCGAGACGCGCCTGGTATTCAGCGCTGACTTCGACAACCTTTCAGCCAGCCTCCCCCTGAATGGCCAAGCCACCATTAAGGTCGGCATTGACAAAACCATTCGCTTTGAAGCCCTTTCCTACGGTGTACAGGCTGCCGCCTACGAAGTCAACGGCCTTGTTGCCATGAACGCAGCCGATTATTCCACAGCCAAAGGGACCACCGTGGTTGAAGGACTGGGTCATAGTGGCAAGGCCGTGAACCTGCTGCCAGCCACCAAAGGCTATAATGCCAAGGCTCCAGTGTTGACCTACGATGTCATGACCACATCCGTTGGCGAAGCCGAGGTGCGCGTGTACGTGCTGCCAGTACGCCCTATGAACGGCGGAGACGTGCGTGTGGCGGTTTCCATCGACAACGGAATCCCTCAGGAACTGTCGTTCAAGACGGTAGGTCGCAGCAAGCAATGGATGGGCGATGTCTTGCGCAATCAAGCCATCGTGACGCTCAAACACACGTTTAAAACAGCCGGACGCCATACCATCACCCTGTATACGCCCGATAAGGACATCGTGATCGATCAATTGGCCGTTGACTTCCAACCGGAACGTCGCAGCTATCTGGTGCCGGTACCACGCGCCTTGGCCACGCAGGCCATCGAGGCTACCTACGACCTGGTTCACGTGGAAGCCCCTTTCCCCATGCAACCCATCCGTGTGTACCGTTTCCCGGCTGTCGATTTCAATATCACTGCTTACGGAGCCCAAACCGGAACGGAACACATCAATACGAGTGCCATTGCTCAGGCCATTAAAGCCTGTCACGAAGCGGGTGGGGGCAGGGTGGTCGTGCCAGCCGGTGAATGGTGGACAGGCCCTATCCATTTCCGCAGCGGTGTCAACCTGCATGTGGAAGAAGGCGCTGTCATACGGTTTGTCGACGATCCGGCTGCTTACCTGCCAGCCGTGATGACATCCTGGGAAGGCATGGAGTGTTTCAATTATTCACCCTTGGTTTATGCCTATGAGTGTGAGAATATTGCAATTACCGGAAAGGGGACGCTTCAGCCAAAGATGGATCTATGGAAAACGTGGTTCTCGCGTCCTGCTCCGCATATGGAGGCATTGAAACAGCTCTACACCCTGGCTTCTACCAACGTGCCCGTTGAACAACGGCAGATGGCCGAAGGCGCCAACAACCTGCGTCCCCACCTGATCCATTTCAACCGCTGTAAAAACGTATTGCTCGATGGCTTCAGGATTCGTGAAAGTCCGTTCTGGACCATACACCTGTATCTCTGTGACGGCGGTGTAGCCCGCAACCTCAACGTGAGGGCCCATGGCCACAACAACGATGGCATCGATCTGGAAATGACCCGCAACGTTCTGGTGGAAGACTGCGTGTTCGACCAGGGTGACGATGCGGTTGTCATCAAGGCCGGTCGCAACCAGGATGCCTGGCGCCTCAATACCCCCTGTGAGAACATCGTGGTGCGCAACTGCTCCATCCTGAAAGGCCACACGCTGTTAGGCATCGGCAGTGAAATGTCGGGTGGTGTTCGCAACGTGTACATGCACCACTGCGCTGCCCCCAACAACGTCTACCGCTTCTTTTTCTTGAAAACCAATCACCGACGCGGCGGTTTCATCGAAAACATCTATATGGAAAACGTGCAATCCGGCTCAACCCAGCGGTTGCTTGAAATAGACACCGACGTCTTGTATCAATGGCGTGACCTCGTTCCTACCTACGAAACCCGCCTTACCCGTATCGAGAACATCGTACTGCGCAATGCTACCTGTGATTCCACCGATGCTGTGTATGAATTGAAGGGAGACGCCCGTTTGCCCATCCGCAGGGTGGAAATCAGTGGCATCAAAGTAGGCAAGGTCTCGCAATTTGTCAAGTCGGTGAAAAACGCCGTTGATGTGATCGAAAACGACCTGAAATTAACCATACTGCCCGACGTACCGGAAACGGGGCGCTGAGCATATTATTCAATAATCAAACAAAGTAACATGTATTCTATTAAAGGAAAAGTAGCCATCATCACAGGCGCCGGCGGTGTCTTAGGTGGGAGTGTGGCTCAACATTTTATGGCCGCTGGAGCCAAGGTGGTTGCGATGGATATCCGTCAGGAACCGCTGGATGCCAGGGTGGCCGAACTCAAAGTCATCGGAGAGGATGTGATTGGTCTGGTTGGCAATGTACTCGACGTGGAAAGTTTGCGTCGCGCAGCCGATGACATCGTGAAACATTGGGGTTCTATCGACATCTTGATCAACATCGCAGGCGGTAACATTCCTGGCGCCACGCTGGAAGCTGACCAGTCGTTTTTTGACATGGAATTGGCCAAATGGGAAAAAGTGACCAACCTCAATATGAACGGCACGGTTTACCCCAGCTACGTCTTTGGTGAAGTGATGGCTCGTCAGGGGCACGGAACCATCATCAACATTTCCTCCATGGCTGCCATTCAGGCCTTGACCCGTGTGCCTGGTTATTCCGCCGCCAAAGCCGCTGTGAGCAATTTCACCCAGTGGTTGTCGTGTGAAATGGCCTTGAAGTACGGCGATAAAGTGAGGGTTAACGCCGTCGCACCCGGCTTTTTCATTGGCGATCAAAACCGTGCCGTTCTGATCAATCCAGATGGAAGCCTCACCGACAGGAGCAAGAAGGTCCTGGCCAAAACCCCCATGGGTCGCTTTGGCGATATCACCGAACTGAACGGTGCCATCCAGTTCCTTTGCTCGGATGCCGCCTCCTTCATTACTGGCGTTGTGTTGCCTATTGACGGCGGTTTCAGCGCTTTCAGCGGCGTTTGATCAAACAGGCAAAAAAACACGTATAGAAACCCCAGCGTGAATGATTGTCCTGTTTTTCGCACAATTGTCCTTGGCTGTGGGTTTCTATTTTTTTATTGTCGCCTAAAGTGAACATCATGATTAGAGCTTTTCTTGTTGGTTGCTGTT
>DOBD01000222.1 GCA_003506275.1 Bacteroidales bacterium
TAGGTAAGCAGTTTGCCTGTGGCTACGTTACGTAGCGTGTAATAACAGTTGATAGGGTTGAAGGTGAGGTACCAGGCGGCACTGTCGTTGGCAGCAGCCTGAGCCGCTGTCATGGTACGAAGGCTCAGATTGCCGTTATTCTCCAGCACGAACGCTGTGTCGCGACCAGCCCGACTGTCTTCACTCTTCAAGTAGTACTTCACGCTGTCTGTGTGCTCGAAGGTGTAGGCAGGGGTGGTGAACTTGCCGGTAGGGGTAGGCAATCCATCCTCTCCAAAACCTTGCATAAGCAGGGAATTGACCGTGTAGAGCCAATCGGTACCATTGTCCTCATGAGCTCCGTTGATGCCATAGGGCCAGCCATGGGTGTTGTCACCGCTGATTTGAGCGCTGGAGGTTCCATCCATAAAGTTCAATACAGCGGTGGCTCGTTCGCCCAACCATTTTCCACCGGCTTTTAAGGCTGTGGTACCGTTGTACCAGTACCAATGAGTACCGACACCGATGGTGTGAGCCATTTCATGCAGTGCAGTGCCTGTTTGTTGATAACTGGAGCTGGGGCCGAAACGCATCCAACCACCATAGGAGGCTTCAGCTGTAGGAGTTCCAGAGCCGTAGTTGACGCTCAAGGATAAGTTCTTAATCGAGGTGTAGGTGTTGTAATACTCAACCGCCGATTTCATGGCAGCATTAACGCGGGTATAATCAGCATCCGGGAAGCCGGAGGCCATGGTGTAACGGGTTGTACCTCTGGGAATGGTGATGACTTTGATGACATCGCCGTACCCCACGGCGTAGGTGCTGGTCAGTGCATAGGCCCTCATGTAGTAGACGGTGGAGGGTTGTAGGCNNCTAGTAGACGGTTGAGGGTTGGAGGCCATCCACCTTGAATAAGTAGCCGCTGCTGCCGAATCGGGTGGTGCTACGGCCGTCCAAAACGGTTGGTTCGGGATGAGTGCTCCAACAAATACCGCGTTCGGTAATGCCAGTCCCGGTGAAACTACCCCTAAGGAAAGCAACCGAAGATCCTCTGGCGTATTTGCTGGTCGTGGTTACGGTGGGAGCTGTTCCGGTAGCATTGGCCAGGCGATAGGCCAGAACAGCTTTGCTAAGATCTGTTGCCGCAGTAGCCAGGCTGTTGAGATCGGCTTCCAGGTTGTTGTATGTGGCCTGTCCCCTGGAAATGGCGGCTTGGAGACTGTCAGCACCAATGCCTTCACCTAAAGCAGCCTGGGCAGCTGTCAAGGCTGATTGTAGGGCAGTATAGGCAGCTTCGGACGTTTTGCCCGTTTCAATAGCGGCCGTAAGTGCCTGGCTGGCGATGGCCAGGTCTTTCAATATCAAGGAGTCGGCTCCGGCAGCTTGTTCGCCGGTAGCAATAGCGTTGGAAAGTGTGGTGAAAGCAGAAGTTTGTATATGGCTGGCTGCCAGTACCTTGGCTTGATTAACCAACGCTAGCACCATGGTCGCAGCACCCGAATAATCCTGGCCTTCGTAATACAGCTTGAAATCGTCGAACAACGCCCAATAGCCCCCTTGCTGGAAATCGCTTTTGGCGCCCACAGTTAACGTAGCACCATCGGTCAGATAGATGTCGGTCAATGTGGTGACGTAGTAGGCGCTGTCGGGATTGTTGAACATGATTTCAGCCCCGGCCATCGTGTTGACATAATTGTTTAATTGACCATTACCGGTGAAACGATGTTTATAAAGGGATGGGAAGGCGGTGTTGCGTTCCGGAAAACTACTGGCTTTGGCGTAAAATGTGGCATAGATGGTTTCCGTACCAGCACGATAGGCGGCTCCCCCGTCATTATTCTTGGGGCGCTCGAAACCTCTGACCTGCAACCGATATTTACCAGCGGGCAATCCAGCCAACGTCTGGTACATGTTGAATGTCTTTTGATAGAATTCAACGGAATGATAGCCAACGGTGCCTGCTCCGGACCATCCGGTGGCGTTGTTGTCATCAAACCCCGGATTGTTGAGCCGGGCAGTCAAATCAACCGGTTGGCTGCTCGAAGCGTTCAGCAGCTTGAAGGCCGTTATGGCTTGACTAAGGGTGGTTTTTGCTTTGGTGACATCGGCCGACGATTCGCTGGTCAGAAAGGACTGTGCCTCAGTGATGGCCGCTAAAAAGATGGCGGCGCCCTGGGTTGTGTCTGCGTAAAGTGTTTGAGCTTCTGTGATTAACGCTTGCAAGCCAACAATGTCGGGCATTTCAAAAGCCTCGTGCAAAGCAAACTGGTCGAATCCCAAACGCCCCCCCCAACCAACGGAATCGGGCTACCACATAACTATACGCCGGGTTGCTGTTGGTGAATCCCACGGTATTGAGGGTCCATTGGTTGCCAGCATCGATTTTGGTGGCATTGACCACGATTTTTGGTTCCAGATTGGATGTCTTATAATTGGTTAAGGAGATCTTTGAAAATTCTTCGCTACCTGCCGTTGTGGTGCTTTGGTACTTGGCGTAATAAGCGAGTACATAGGTTTTACCCGAGGTAATGCTCCAGCCGGTACCGATGGACCCAGAAGACTTTGAGTCTTCGTTGTTGTTGCCCACCAGGTACTGGGAATTGTTTACGCCGCCAGTGGTATGGATGGTGAACTTAGACGAGGTGAGCGTGGCTGCCGAGGAGGTGGCATCAGTCCAGCCGGTAAAGCCTTCCTCAAACCCGGGGTTGTTGATCAAGTTATCAGATCTGAGGACGTATAGCTTTTCATTAATGCTTACAGTGTCGCCTGATTTCCAGGCACTAACCTGAGCAGTCAGCGTGCAGGCCAGGGTCAGGCAAGTCAGGGTGATCCGTTTCAACTGTTGTTTGATTGGTCGAGTCGGAGTGTCGGTCGTTTTNNCTGGGCTATTCATGTTGGCTGGGCATTTATGGTTGCTTGTTTGTTTGTATATTTTAGAGTGATTGACCGTAGACTATCACTCTACAAAAATACCCATTCAAAGTTATTTTGTAGGGTTGAATCTCTTCAAAAAGGCTTGATTATCTGTCAAGGAAGTGTATGAACCCTGTGTGAGTTGTCGATATCCTTGTTATCTTTGCTCCAAAGCCTACGAGTAATCATTGAACAATAACGAGTGAATAGTAGCAACTAAAAATGCAATGAATAACGATCTATTGACACAAAAACCAACGACAATGAAAGAAGTATTTCCTAAAGCGGCCGTCTTATCCATGGCCTCCCTGGTTGAGTATGCCGAAGGTGGCGTCATCAGTAAACAAGTTATGAAAAACGACGTGGGCAACATCACGCTGTTTTCCTTCGACAAAGGTCAGGGATTAAGTGAACACGCAGCGCCTTTTGATGCGTTTGTCCAAATCCTGGAAGGAGTGGCTGAAATCAGAATTGGTGGTCAACCCTTCGTAGTGAAGGCCAACGAGAGCATCATCATGCCGGCCTCTATTCCTCACGCCCTGCAGGCCATTGAACAGTTCAAGATGCTGTTGACAATGATTAAGGGATAACACTGGTTATCCAGCTAATCGCACGATTGTCCACACATAGACGAAAAGCCCCGTAAAACGTTGGTTTTACGGGGCTTTTCTGAATGGATTGGCCATTTTTACTGGCTGTCTGCGGAGAGAAAGGGATTCGAACCCCTGGTACCTCGCGGTACAACGGTTTTCAAGACCGCCGCAATCGACCACTCTGCCATCTCTCCAAAAAAAGGGGGCCTGGAAGACCCCCTCGGTAGGGTGTTAGCCTAAGGTTGCCTTATTCGGCAGCGGGAGCTTCGGGAGCGGCTTCAGCTTCAGGTGCTTCTGCAGCAGGGGCCTCGGCTTCCACGACAGGAGCGGCAGCAGCTGTTGCTTCTGCAGCGGCTTCAGCTTTGGCGGCAGCTTCGGCAGCCCTCAGTTCAGCTTGCTTCTTGGCCAGCTCTTCTTCCTTGGCTTTGTTGTAGGCCTTTTCAGCTTCGAGGCGCTTCTTTGCTTCTTCGCGGGCTGCATCTTTGGCACCTACGCGAACAGCATTGATCGCTGATTCTTTGTTTTGCTTCCAGGCTTCGAACTTCTTCTCGGCTTCTTCCTGGCTGAAAGCGCCTTTTTTGACGCCACCCAGGAGGTGTTTCATCATCAGAACGCCTTCGGTAGATAGAAGGTTTCTGGTGGTGTCTGTGGGTTGAGCACCGGTTTGAACCCAATACAAGGCACGCTCGAAATTCAAATCTATAGTAGCAGGATTCGTGTTTGGGTTGTACGAACCTAATCTTTCAATAAATTTACCATCTCGTGGTGCCCTGCTGTCTGCGACGACAATGTGGTAATACGCGTACCCTTTGCGTCCGTGTCTTTGCAATCTGATTTTAGTTGCCATTTGTTTGAATTAAAAAAGGTGTTAGTGCTTGTATTAAGCGGCTGCAAAGGTAGGAAAAATTTCCGGTTGACAAAGCGATGCAACCACTTTTCAAGGATTTTTTCGTCGGATAATCGGGCGTTTGATGGAGCCGTGTGGATTCAGGCTGTGTGGGTTAACTGCGTTTACACAACAGCCAGGCGTCTTCATGTTGGGGATGATCGGCCCTGAATGTGTTAAGGAACGATTCCGCCTCGGCTTTATTGGAAAAGGCGCGCAGGTAAATGCGAGCTCTGCCATTACCTTCCACAATGTTGGCTTGTTCGTATAATCCTGTGCGGTGTTGGTTTAACCATTGAGTGGCTGTCGATTTGCTGGCGTGACTGCTGATGATGATGAAGTACCGGGGATTGCTAGCCTTCGTATTCTGAGTGGCTGACGTTGTTTTATTGACA
This sequence comes from Bacteroidales bacterium, assembly GCA_003506275.1. Lineage (GTDB taxonomy): Bacteria > Bacteroidota > Bacteroidia > Bacteroidales > UBA1402 > UBA8389. The sequence continues at coordinate 4,767 of DOBD01000222.1, forward strand.
GATGCCGCATTTTGGGGCAATGTTGTCTGAGTGGCTAGTGTTGTCTGAGCGGCTGATGCTTGATCAGTGGTCAGGGTGGAGGCGTGTTCAACACTCTTTTTTGGCGTTGTGGCATGTTGTGACAGCGAGGCGTTGTGAGCGGCCGCTGATTCAAACGTGCGATAGGGGAAATAGTCGGAAGGTGACGGGCCTGACGTTTCTTCGTCTGGCTGAAGGGGAAAGGACGCGTTGGACTGTTGACCTGTGTCGGTCTTGCCTGAGGCGTTTCTTCCGGCTGTCGGTTTTTTCAGGTTGAACAAGGAGTCGATGTCGTCGGTGGATGGCTGTTTTTTCTCCCGGCGTGATTTTTCGGTGGATTTCCACGTTTGGAGGAGTCCTGTGGATTTCGACGGGGTCGCCTTCTTAACCGATGGCGTGGACACGGCCGCAGTAGGCAGGGTAGTCAAGGCCTCCTTGTCGGGGATATGGGTGTCCTTGAGGGTTGGTTGGGTGTTGATTCCAGTAACTGCCACGGGTGGAGCCATCGTAGAGGCACGGTGTTGATCGCTGTCAACGTAGCTGTGTAACAGGAAGGCTTCCTGCGTTTCGTATTCCTTGAGTTGGCCGACAGGTTTGGAAATGAGCAACATGACCAAGCAGGCAGCAGCCCCAGTCAGTACCTGTCCGAACGTTAGGCTACGTCGGGTGGTTTTGGAGCGTTCCCTGCTGCGTTTCCGTTCTATGGAATGCCGCTGTTCCGCCTGGGTGGTCTTGCTGCGTTGGGCAAGGGTGGGGTACACAAATGCCGTCAACCCGTAGGCTTCCGGACAATAAAGGTTGCGGTTGTCAGGGCGAAAGGTCAGTTTGCCTTCCGTATTTTTCAACAACGTCCCGAGCCGACCAAAGGCTACGACACGACCCTCATCCAGCCATTCGTGG
>DOBD01000042.1 GCA_003506275.1 Bacteroidales bacterium
AATGGCTTTTCGGAGAGGGCTCATACATCAAGTGGCTATACCGCGCTGGAGGTTTACCTCAACAGCCTGGTGGGTGAACACATCGAGCTGGTTGGTTTGGAACAGACTTTAAGCCAGCAAGTTGGTTGCTATAGGGCGCCGGGAAGCACGCTTTTACACGTCTGTGCCCCCGTACAATTGGCAGGGTATGTCGTGTACGATTTGCAGGGACGGGTTCGTTTGACCCAGGATGGAACTGATGGCAGCACCATCGACATAGGTACGCTCGACGCTGGCCTGTACATGCTGGTCTTAAGAACATCGACCGGCCACGCTGTATGTGTGAAGTTTTTACGCTAATCAAAGACCTACTGCTATGAACAAACGCTTTTCCGGGGTCGTAGTGCCCATGATTACCCCCCTGCAGGATGACGGTAGTCCAGATACTGTCGCGGTAGGTGGGTTGATGCGCCTGTTTCACGCCCACGGTTTGCACCCTTTGGTGCTGGGTACCACCGGTGAGTCGCCCTCCTTTTCCAAAAAAGAGGGTTTTGAGGTCATGTCAGCCGCAGCATTGGCCAAAGGAGCTGGACAATACGTATATGCCGGTATGGTGGGTACCGTGGTGCGCCGCCTGGTAAAGAAAGGTAACGCCTACCTGGACATGGGAGCTGATGCTGTGGTGGCCACGCTGCCGCCCTATTACCCCCTGACGCCTGAGCAAATGGCCTATTTCTTTCTGGTCCTGGCCGACAGCCTTAGAGGCCCCTTGTTGGTGTACAACATCAAAGCCACCACTGGAATGTCGTTGCCGCTGGAGGTGATCGAGACCTTGAGCCAACACCCCAACATTCTGGGTATCAAGGATTCTGAACGTGACGAAACCCGCATGATGACGTTGATTGAACAGTACAAGGACAGACCGGACTTTTCCTATTTCTGTGGCTGGGGCGCCAAAGGGGCCGAAAGTTTGCTCCTGGGCGCCGATGGGATCGTGCCCAGTACGGCCAATCTGGTACCAGCGTTGTACGAACGACTCTACGCGGCAGTAACCGCTGGTCAGCTAGCGGAGGCAGAACGGTTACAAGCACTCACCGATCAGGTGGCTGCTGTGTACCAGGGTGGAATGACCTTGGGGGAATCCCTGGCTGCCCTCAAGTGTCTTATGCACGCCCAAGGGCGTTGTGGTACAGCCATGAAACCTCCATTGACCCTCCTGGATACCGACAAAGCTACCCACATCCTGGAGACCTATGCAGCCCTGTTGACCAGCCATCCTGAAATAGCCTGACCTGTCGTTTACCTGCCACGTTTAACCATGAATACAAACCATTTGAATTGGATCGATGGGTCCATCGTACTGGTCAGCCTACTGGCTACCATCGGTGTCGGTGTCTTTTTTGCCCACCGTCAGCGTAGTTCTGACCATTTTTTTTCAGGGGGAAAGAACATTCCGGCCTGGGCCATCGGTATTTCCATTTTTGCGACGCTCATCAGCAGTGTCACTTTCTTAGCCTACCCGGCTGCCGCTTATAAGAGTAACTGGATCCTCCTGGTGCAGGGTCTGATGGTGCCTGTGGTGTTGGTCGCCTTGATTTGGTTTATCGTACCCCTGTTTCGCAAGGCGATCCGCTTGAGCACCTATGAGTATTTTGAGCGGCGATTTGGTTTCTTTGCCCGTCTGTACAGTTCCCTGGCGTTCATGTTGACCCATTTTTCCAAGATGGGCACGGTGATGTACCTGGTCTGTCTGGTTTTGCACACCCTGTTAGGCGTGCCCTTGCCCCTGTTGATCCTGGTTTTGGGAAGCAGTATCACTCTGTTAACCCTGCTCGGTGGTATTGAGGCTGTTATCTGGATGGATGTGGTGCAGGGTTTCCTGTTGGTGGTTGGCGGGTTGGTATGCTTGAGTATTCTGCTGCTCCGACCTGAAGGGGGGCCCGGTCTGGTATTGGAGCAGGCAGTGTTGATGAAAAAGATCGATGTGGGGCCTTACCACTTCAGTTTGACCGAACTGACCTTTTGGGTGATGGCCATCAACGGCGTTTTTTATGCCCTGCAAAAATACGGCACCGACCAGACCATCGTACAACGTTATCTGGTAGCCAAGAGCGACAAGGATGCCAAAAAGGCGGCGTACATCGGGGTGTTTGCCAGTGTGCCGGTCTGGACCCTCTTTATGCTGATCGGATCCCTCTTGTTTGTGTTTTATGCCAGTGGCACGGCGGTGTTGCCCGAAGGCATCAAGGCCGATGCGGTGTTTCCCTATTTCATCAGTACGCAGTTACCGGTGGGTGTCGTTGGCCTGGTATTGGCCGCTCGTGTGGCTGCGGCTGTGTCCAGTCTGGACTCGGACATGAATTGTTTGTCGGCCATCCTGGTGGAAGACTACTACCAGCGGCTTAAGCCGAACTGTACGGATAAACAACGGCTGAACGCCGGTCGATTGGGTGTGCTGGTGACCGGATTGGCCGCCATGTTTGTGGCCTATCTTTATGCTTTGTGGGAAGGAGAGGGCGTGCTGGGCGTTGTCTTTGAACTCTACGCCATCTTCTCAGCCGGTATCGTGGGTATTTTTCTGCTGGGCTTATTCTCACGCAGGGCCAACAAACAAGGGCTGTACATCGGTATCGCCGCCTGTGTGGCCTTCACAGCCTATGCCTTGTTGACATCCACCCCCCTGACCTGAGAAGGCGAGGAGCATCTGTTGCTTGACCTGGGTGCCTGGAATTTCAATCAGCATCCTTACATGCTGGGTGTATACAGCCACCTGATCGTCTTGGTGGTGGGCTACCTGGCCAGTTTGTTCTTCAAAACACCGAAGGCCGACAAAGCCTTGACGATTTATGGATTTCTTTCTTCTTCCAAGTAAGCGTATGAAGCCAATAACGTTGCTGCAACCGGGTCGGGTCGTGTATGGTGCCCATCAATGGGACAATCTGAGTGATGATCCCTTGTTGACTCAAGCCGACAGCCTCCTTTTTGTCGTAGCTCAACCATTGATAAGCTTGCTGGATCAGCCTGTGNNGTTTGACAACAGCTGGTCATGCGGTTAAGATCTTGACCTATGATCACCCTGGTGAACCCACCATCGCCTATTTTGCCGGTTTGTTGGCGGAAACCATGGCGTTTAATCCTGACGCGGTGATTGGAGTAGGAGGGGGAAGTGTGTTGGATGTGGCCAAGTTATTGGCCGCGTTGGATCCAACCCGTCAACCGCTGGAAACAGTGTTCGGGAAGGATCTGCTGGTGACCAGGCAGCGGAGCCTGATCTGCGTACCGACCACGGCAGGCACGGGCAGTGAGGTTTCGCCCAACGCCATCCTGCTGGATGAAGCTTCCGAAGAAAAACGGGGCGTGATCAGTTACTACCTGGTGCCCGATGTGTGTTACATTGATCCAGTGCTGACCCTTAGTTTGCCACCGCGTTTGACCGCTGAAACCGGTATGGATGCGCTGTGTCACTGTGTGGAAGCATTGACCAATGTGAATGCCCATCCCTTGGTCGATGCCTACGCGTTGGAGGGGATCCGTTTGATCATGGGTAACCTGGAAACAGCCTGCCTGGATGGTCAGAACCTGGATGCCCGTTCAGCCATGGCGTTGGGAGCCTATTACGGCGGCCTATGTCTGGGGCCGGTGAATACGACAGCGGTGCATGCCTTGTCGTACGGATTATCCGGCACCTTCCATATTTCCCATGGTCTGGCCAATGCCATTCTGTTGCCGGCTGTGTTACGGTTTAACCTGCCGTTGGCGGCAAAGAAAGTAGCGCTGTTGGCCAATACGCTGGGTTTGGAACCGAAGATGCCTGCGGGAGCTGAAACGGAAAGAGTAACCCCTGAAGTGGCGATGGCCGAAGCAGTCATCGAGGCCATTGAACGACTATCCCTGGCCTGTGGCATCCCTCAACGCCTGTCTGAACTGGGTATTGAAGAAAAAGACTTGCCTCGACTTGTGGATAGCGCGTTGACTGTCAAACGTTTGTTGGTCAATAATGTGAGAGAGGTTACCGGAGAGGCTGCCCTGGCACTGTATAAGACGCTGCTTTAATGTATATTTGTGGAAAACACCAACTGTGGAAACGTTCAACCAACCAATCATAGGCATTAGCATGGGTGATCCTGCCGGCATAGGCCCGGAGATCTGCGCCAAAGCCCTTTCACAAGCCATTGTCTACGACCGCTGCCGCCCCTTGGTGGTGGGCGATGCTGCTGTCATGCGTGAGGCCATCTGGCAACTCAAGTTGCCCTTGAAGGTGGTCGCCATTAAACAGGTATCGGATGCAACGTTTCAACACGGTGTCATCGCTGTACTGGACCTGGGATTGGTAGACATGGCCGTCCTTCAACCCGGTCACGTTTCAGCCATGGCGGGTCATGCCGCTTTCGAGGCCGTACGTACGGTTATTCAACTGGCCATGGCCGGTGAACTTGACGCCACGGTCACAGCTCCCATCAACAAAGAGGCCATCCACCTGGCCGGCCATCTGTTTTCTGGACACACGGAGATTTATGCGCATTATACGGGGACGGACACTTATGCCATGTTGTTGGCCGATGAGGCACTGCGGGTGATCCATGTATCCACTCACGTGTCTTTACGCAAAGCCTGTGACCTGTGTAAGGCCGACCGCATCCTGGCCGTGATCCGACTCCTGGACGATGCTTGTCGTCAATTCGGACTGACTCATCCCCGCTTGGCCGTGGCAGGATTGAACCCTCATGCCGGGGAAAACGGATTGTTTGGTGATGAAGAAATCGAAGAAATCATACCGGCCATTGAATCCGCCAGGCGTGAAGGCTTTTCGGTTGAAGGCCCCTTGCCACCGGATACGCTGTTTGTAAAGGCTGTTCAAGGAAAATACGATGGATGTGTGGCCATGTACCACGATCAAGGACACATTCCTTTCAAGTTGGAAGGGTTCAAGTGGGATAATGAAAAACAAACCATGGCCAGTGTCAAAGGTGTGAACATTACCTTGGGGCTGCCCATTATTCGCACGTCTGTTGATCATGGTACGGCCTTCGAGATTGCCGGAAAAGGCCTGGCGTCTCCTGACGCTTTGTTGATTGCGCTTGATTACGCCATCCGTATGGCACAATACCGACGCTCATGATAGTACTCTTGGCTGATGATTTGACAGGTGCCGCCGAAGTGGCCGGGGTTTGCTTGCGATATGGTCTTAAAACCGCATTTGGAATCAATGAAGTGCCTGAAGTCGTGGTGAATGCCCAGATGGCCGCCGGGTACGATGGGGGTAACAATATATACGATGCATGCGTCGTCGCAACAGATAGCCGTTCCATGGCTGCCGTGGATGCTGCCCGTTTGCACCGCAACCTGGCAGTGGCATTGAAAGAATTGAAACCCACGCTTGTTTTCAAGAAAACAGACTCCGTACTAAGGGGGCATGTGCTGGATGAGTTGATGGTGTTGAGTGAGGTATTCATTATGGGTAAGATCGTGTTGCAGCCTGCTAACCCGTCTGTCGGGCGTTGTATCCGTAATGGGCTGTACGAAATAAACGGGCGGCCTTTGCACGAAACGTCTTTTGCTGACGACCCCGATTATCCGTCAACGACAAACGACGTCGTCCGTCTTTTGGATGAACGACGTCATCTGGAAGCCATCTTGCCCATACGGATAGGATCGATGAAGGTCGACAAGCCGGGTGTCCATGTGCCTGATTGTACAACGATAGAAGCGTTGAAAACGGGTTTGGAGGCTGGCTGCCCCGGTTGTTTGCTGGCTGGGAGCGCCGCATTCTTAAGTGCCTGTCTTGAGGTCTGCATGGGATTGCATGTGCAACAGCTTGTTTTCAAGCAAGATCCGATGAAGAGCAGTTATTTGTTGGTCTGCGGCAGTCGTCACGCTCAAAGCCGGGCGTTTGTGGAGGGCTCCAAGCGCAAGGGTATTGCCGTTGCTGAGTTCCCCGACGATTTTATACAGGAAACCATCAACACCGAAGCCTTGAATGATTGGGCCGACAGTCTGGCCGATTTTTGGAACCGTACAGGCCAAATGGTATTGTCGCTCTCCGAAAAACCGGTGACCTTTTCCAATAGCGGTGGTGTGTTGGCTCGCCGTTTGGCCACTGTGTTGGGGCGTTTGTTGGATCAATGCCGGGTAGATGAACTCATCCTGATCGGTGGTTCCACGGCCTGGGCCATCCTCAGTTATCAACGCTGGCATTTGATTACGCCGGTTGAAGAGTTGGCCCCTGGTGTGGTCAGGCTTCACATCGACGGTACTCCGATTTATGTAACACTTAAACCAGGCAGCTACTTATGGCCGGACGATTTGGAATGAAGCAAACACTGATACTCCTACTAACCATCATTAGCCTGACTTCCCTTCAGGCATCCACCCTCAATCTGCTCGATGTGGGCGGCCGCAACGACGGTGTTACCCTCAATACGGCAGCCATCAACGGAGCCATTGAGCAACTCAGTGCTCAGGGTGGTGGCACGTTGTATATACCGGCGGGCACCTACCTGACAGGACCCATCACGTTGCAGAGTCATTTGACCCTCCACCTCGAGGCCGGTGCCGTTTTGCGGTTTACCGATGATTTCGACGCCTACCTGCCGTACGTGGAAATGCGCTACGAGGGGGTTGTCATGCGTAGTTTTCATCCGTTGCTCTATGCTTATGAAGCAGAACACATTACCATAAAGGGAGAAGGCCTCCTGGATGGCAACGGGAAAGCCTGGTGGTATGCCGCCTGGGGATTCGATACCGGTACGGAAAACAAGCGGGATGTAAGCCGTTACCAGACCCTCTGGGATCAGGCCAACACCGAATTGGTGATAGAAGACAATTCTGATTGGAAAGGTACGTTGGCCAAGCGNNTTTTTCAGGCCTCCCTTTTTTCAGGCTTACAGGAGCAAGCATATCCGCATTGAAGGTGTGACCTTTGTGAACTCCCCTTTCTGGACCATCAATCCCGAATTCTGCGATAATGTGACCGTGACCGGCATCACCATCAATAACCCGCCTTCCCCCAACACCGACGGCATCAA
>DOBD01000261.1:0-2272 GCA_003506275.1 Bacteroidales bacterium
AAAGAGACATCGGTGAATTGTGGACCGAACAGCAGGGTATCCAACGGTACCAGGTCGGGAGAATAAAGGCCAAAAGCCTCACCTGAGGCAGAAAGCTTGAACGTTGTATGCAAGCCGGTGGCGTTGTCGTCACACCAGATAAGCGCGTACCCGCCCGGTTGAAGGATAAGGTCCGTCGCAATGAGCCACTTGGTGGGCTCTTTCAGGTTGTCCGTAACGTAATAGCCGTTGAGGTTGACGGCAAGGGTGCCATCGTTGTGCAATTCCACCCAATCGGCTTCATTGCCATAATCGGGGTCGGTATTGATGGTGGCGTTGGAGGCCAGGATTTCATTGATCCGGATGGTGGCATTGAGCACAACGGGCAACAGCAGGAGCAAGGCCGTTAGCGCGACAGAACGTCGGTAGGTTTGGGCGTAGTGCATGGGGTGGAATTATGTGGCAAAGATAGGCATTCGATGTCTTACCTTTGTGTGGCCATCCACTCTTTAACATGGCTGGCAGGCCTGCCAGCTGATAATTCATTTGCCATCAGGTGCATGACTCGTTCAGTGTGGTTGAAATAGTGCTTCAAACCCGGGCAAAGATAGGAGAGAGGCTGTGATTCTCCGGGTACATTGACAAAACGGTGACGTGGGCACTCGCCCCGGCATAGGGTCAGGTACCTGCACTGCAGACACACGGAGGGTAGGTCAGCCTTGGCCTGCCCAAAGGCTTTTTGTTTGGGTGAGAGCATCAGCTCGGTCAAGGTGTTGTCCCGAATGTTGCCCAATTTATAGGCAGGTGACACGTAGTGGTCGCAACTATACAGATCGCCGTTGGTTTCCAGGGCAGCTGCGTGACCGCAGGTTTCGGCATAGACACAGATGCCTGGCTCTACGTTGAGGTAGCCGGCCAGTGTGGCGTCGAAGGTGGTCACAAACACCTCCCCCACGTCTTTCCTAACCCATTCGTCGAAGATGGCGGTGAGGAAGTGTCCGTAGGAGAGGGCTGAAGTAATTCCGTTCCGTTGCTCAACCACCGGCGTAAATTGAATATACCTGGCCCCTATTTCCTTGAAAAAATGATAGACGACCAGTGGATGAGCCTCGTTGGCCTGATTGACAACGGAAAGGATATTCACGTCAACGCCGTATTTCATCAGTTGCTCCCAGCCCTTCATGACGGTACCAAAACTACCTCTTCCATCCTTGTATGTCCGATAGGCATCATGCAGGTGTTCGGGGCCATCCAGCGAAAACCCTACCAGGATCTGATGGTCGTGGAAAAACTGCGCCCAGGAAGCATTAATCAGTGTCCCGTTGGTTTGGATTTGGTTTTCAATTCGATGGGTACGCAGGTAGGGTCGTTGAAACGTCAGTATCTTTTCAAAATAATCACGTCCCAGCATCAAGGGTTCTCCGCCATGCCAGACAAACGTGGCCTGCGTTCCGGGCTGCGCTTCTATGTATTGTCTGATGTAACGTTCCAGTATTCGGTCGCTCATCCTCTCCGGTTGACCGTTCTTTTGCAACGCCATCTTGTCCAGGTAGTAGCAATACGTGCAGCCCAGGTTGCAGGTGGCGCCCCCTGGTTTGGCCAGGACATAAAGCGGAAAGCGCAAGGGATTGAATTGGATGGTCTGTTTGGCTGACATGGCTGGCGTTAGGTGTCGTGGCACAAAACTACGTTTTTTTCGAAACCTGTTAAAACGATTCTACCCTTGGATGGTAGGAATATACCCTGCCCAGGGTATTGTTCGCCGAGCGAATCCACCCTACTTTTGTTCCATAAAACTGCTACAACTAACCAATGATATGAAGCGCATAGCCAAAAAATTGACCGACCTGGTCGGCAACACCCCACTGCTTGAGATGGGGAATTTCAGTACGATGAAAGGATTGGAAACCCCCTTGGTGGCCAAACTGGAGTATTTTAATCCCGCTGGCAGCGTCAAGGACAGGATAGCCTTGGCCATGATACAGGATGCTGAAGAAAAAGGGCAGTTGAAACCCGGAGCGACCCTTATTGAACCTACCAGCGGCAATACAGGCGTGGGGTTGGCTTTTGTGGCCGCATCCAAAGGGTATAAATTGATACTGACCATGCCTGAAACCATGAGTCTGGAGCGACGCACTTTGCTGAAGGCATTGGGCGCGGAATTAGTTCTCACTCCTGGTGCTGGTGGTATGAGGGCGGCGGTGGAAAAGGCGGAGGCCTTGCATGCGGAAACCCCTGGATCCCTGATGTTGCAACAATTTGACAACCCAGCCAACGCGGCCATGCATCGTCG
>DOBD01000261.1:2298-6335 GCA_003506275.1 Bacteroidales bacterium
GTTGCTGTCTGGTGGTCAACCTGGTCCACATAAGATTCAAGGCATCGGTGCTAACTTCGTGCCGGGAAACTACGACGCCGCTATGGTAGACGAAGTCATCCGGGTGCCACAAGACGCCGCCATCAAGACCGCCAGGGAATTGGCCTGGCAGGAAGGATTGTTGGTGGGTATTTCCTCGGGAGCCGTCACGTGGGGTGCCGTAGAGGTAGCCAAGCGACCGGAAAATAAAAACAAGACCATCGTTGTGCTCTTGCCTGATACAGGCGAGCGATACTTGAGCTCTGTGTTGTATGCGTTTGAAGAGTATCCCTTGTAGAAATCTTAAAAAATGTTAAATGACTGTAGGGTTTTCCCAAACCACGGGTAAAGCCCTACTTTTGTTTAGAGGCCATCCGCTTGTCTACGCTCCCTCATCTGGAAGGTTGCCAGCCGTTGGTCGACAACTAACCTTTTTATACCATGAATAAGCTAGCGATAGGCGTTGACATAGGTGGAACCAATACAGCCATGGGCGTGGTGGACAGCATGGGCAACGTTGCCCTTACATGTACGATACCTACTCCTGTGCACGGTGATGTGAATGCTTTTGTGTCTGACATGGCCGTCGCCATTCAAGACATGATAGACGCTGTGACCAAGCTCAATGTAAAGTCTGTCATTCAAGGCATAGGCATCGGCGCGCCCAATGGCAATTATTACTCAGGTACCATCGAGCATGCCCCCAATCTGTCGTTCAAAGGTATTGTTCCCCTGGTTGACTTGATCAAGGCCAAATTTCCAACCCTTGCCACCATCGCATTGACCAATGATGCCAACGCCGCAGCCATTGGTGAAATGATCTATGGGGGTGCCAAAGGAATGAAACATTTTGCCATGTACACGTTGGGTACGGGCGTGGGCAGTGGATTGGTGGTCAATGGTGCCTTGGTTTACGGTCACGATGGCTTTGCCGGTGAATGTGGCCATACGACCTTGATTCCTGGCGGCAGGCGCTGTGGCTGCGGAGGTCTGGGTCATTTGGAAGCGTATTGTTCAGCCTCCGGTATGAAGCGGACAGCCATGGAGATCGTGGTACGTGATAATGCAACGGATAGTCCTTTGGCTGACATTCCATACAATGTGCTTGATTCAAAAATGATCTATGATGCTGCCAAGGCTGGTGACAACGTAGCCAAGGAGGTGTTTGCTCAGACTGGATACTGGTTGGGTCAGGCAATGGCCGATACCGTACACCACATTAGTCCGGAAGCCATTTTCTTGTTTGGTGGTCCTACTGCTGCCGGGGAACTCTTGTTTAAGCCCATCAAAGAGAGCCTTGAAGCTCATCTGTTGCCTGTTTTCAGGAACAAGGTCAAGGTGTTGCCCTCTAGCCTCAAGCCGGGGGATGCCGCCATAGTGGGGGCCAGTGCGCTGGTGTACGCCAAGTAGTCTTTTGATCACCAGTCAATTGTAACATGCAATAATCCAGCATATTTCTATTTTTTTTGGCACAACGAAAGATATCTGTCAATTATCTTGGTGATTTTTTGTACTTTTGCACCTTGAAAAACGTTTTAAGCTACTCAGTGCATGAATACATCCAATGTGGTTCAACTTGTGCTGGAGAACGGCACCATCTTTCACGGCAAATCCTTTGGGTACGCCAAGCCTACGGCAGGAGAGGTGGTCTTTTCAACAGCCATGGTGGGATACCCGGAGAGTTTGACCGATCCATCTTACGCCGGTCAGATTCTAACGGTCACTTACCCGCTCATCGGGAATTACGGGGTCCCGGCAGATATCATCGACAACCAATTATCGGTGTTCTACGAATCGGAAATAATACATGTCAAAGGACTGGTTATTTCCGATTACTCATTTAAATACAGCCACTGGAACGCCCAGCGTAGCCTGAGCGACTGGTTGGAGGAACAACGCATACCCGGTATGTACGGAGTGGATACCCGGGAGCTGACCAAGATTCTACGCGAGGCCGGCTCCATGAAAGGACGCTTCGTTTATCCCGAGATGGAAGATGTGCCTTTTCTGGACACGGACAGTGTGAATTGGGTGGCTGAGGTGAGCTGCAAGGACGTCCTGACCTACGGCAGTGGATCCAAACGCATTGTTCTGGTGGATTGCGGGGTCAAGCACAACATCCTGCGGTGTCTGCTCAAACGGGATGTCACCATCATCAGGGTACCATGGGACTATGATTTCAGTACCCTTGCGTACGACGGTCTTTTTGTATCCAACGGCCCGGGCAACCCGGCACATTGTCAGACAACCATCGCCCACCTGCGCAAAGCCTTGACTGAAGATAAACCCATCTTTGGCATTTGTATGGGCAACCAATTACTAAGCATGGCGGGCGGAGCCTCAACCTACAAACTCAAGTATGGCCACCGTAGCCACAATCAGCCAGTACGTATGGTTGGTACCGAACGCTGTTTCATCACCTCCCAAAACCACGGATACGCCGTGGATAACAACACGTTGAGCAGCGATTGGGAGCCCTTGTTCATCAACTTGAACGACGGCACCAACGAAGGCATCCGCCACAAGACAAAGCCCTTCTTCTCGGCCCAGTTTCATCCTGAGGCATCGAGTGGACCAACCGATACGGAATTCCTCTTCGACGATTTCCTTGCCACGATCAAAGACTGACAATCTCCCACGCAAATTATCCAATTATGTCCGAATCGCGCATCAAAAAAGTGCTAATACTGGGGTCAGGTGCCCTAAAAATAGGAGAAGCCGGAGAATTCGATTATTCAGGGTCGCAAGCCCTGAAGGCTCTCAAAGAGGAAGGTGTCAGTACCGTGTTGATCAATCCCAACATTGCGACCGTCCAAACCACCGAAGGCGTAGCCGATCAAATCTATTTCCTGCCTGTAACGCCTTATTTCGTTGAGAAAGTCATACAACGGGAACAACCAGATGGCCTGTTGCTTTCTTTTGGGGGACAAACGGCCCTCAATTGTGGTGTGAAACTGTTTGAAACGGGTATCCTGGAGAAATACAGTCTCAAGGTCTTGGGTACCCCTGTGCAATCCATCATTGACACCGAAGACAGGGAACGCTTTGTGGAACGGCTGGACGAGATTGATGTCAAGACCATCAAAAGTACGGCCGTTTCCAACCTGGCCGATGCCCACAAAGCCGCTGAAGAACTGGGTTACCCCATCATTGTCAGGGCTGCCTACGCATTGGGTGGATTGGGCAGTGGTTTTTGCAACAACGCGACCGAACTGGAAGCGCTGGCCACCAAAGCCTTCAACTATTCCAACCAGCTGTTGGTGGAAAAGTCCCTGAAAGGTTGGAAGGAAATAGAGTACGAGGTGGTCCGTGACCGCTACGACAACTGCATTACGGTCTGTAACATGGAAAACTTCGACCCCCTGGGCATCCATACGGGGGAAAGCATCGTGGTGGCTCCTTCACAGACCCTGACCAACAGCGAATACCACAAACTGCGCGAAATTGCCGTGCGCATTGTGCGACACATCGGCATTGTGGGAGAATGCAACGTACAATACGCGTTCGATCCCACGTCGGAGGATTACCGGGTCATCGAGGTCAACGCCCGTCTGAGTCGTTCTTCAGCGCTGGCCTCCAAAGCCACCGGTTATCCGCTGGCCTTTGTGGCTGCCAAACTGGCCCTTGGATTCGGCTTGCACGAACTCAAGAATTCGGTGACACGCACCACGACGGCCTTTTTCGAACCGGCGCTAGACTATATTGTGGTTAAGATTCCCCGGTGGGACCTGGCCAAATTCCACGGTGTGTCCCGCGAAATTGGTTCCTCCATGAAGAGCGTGGGCGAAGTCATGGCCATCGGTCGTACCTTCGAGGAAGCCTTCCAGAAAGGCTTACGCATGATACAGCAAGGGATGCACGGTTTTGTCGGCAATAAGAAACTGCCAACCAGGGATCTTGACAAGGATTTGTCGGAGCCTACCGATCGGCGCGTATTCTTTTTGACTCAAGCCTTTGAAGCGGGTTATTCCATCGATCAAATCCATGAACTGACCAAGATCGACAAGTGGTTCCTCTAT
>DOBD01000061.1 GCA_003506275.1 Bacteroidales bacterium
GAAGTGCCTGGTGATGGCAGCCACTTCGAGAGGCACCACGGGTTTGACCTTACATGGTGTTGAACCAGAAAGAGAAAAGGCCGTTTCAGACCTGCACACCCGTCTGCTGCCTACTACCGGATCCTACCTGGACGCAGGTACGACTGGCAGCATATTGATCAGTGACAGAACCGCCGAATTGCTCAAGGTAAAAACGTACGTCCTGACCCAGGAGAAACGTGGCCAACTCAATGAAAAAGGAGTACCCACCTCCGTTACCGACAAGCTTGCCGAGTTGGACAACGGACGTTTTCAAACGGAAAAACGGTATCAGCGAGCACTTTCCGAACGCCTCACCCCCGAAGAAATCAAACATCATGGTCCTGCCCTCACAGCCGAAGCTGTTCAGTACAGACTACGCTCCAAGATTATCTGCACCCTTAACGGAACAGACGGCAACATGGTCAGTCAATCGTTCAGGGTCGGGGGCATTTATAAAACGTCCAACGCTGTCTTCGATCTCACCACCGCTTACGTACTCAAATCCGATCTGGCCCATCTGACGGGACTGTCACCGAATGACTGCCACGAGATAGGCCTTATCCTGGAGGATGAAAAAGCCATGAAATCGGTGCAGGATTCCATCAGAAGCAACTTCCCGACAGTAAGCGCGCTCAATTGGCTGGAAATCTCACCGGAGGCAGGCTTGCTCTCAAAGTACATGGATCTTTTCTATTACATCCTTATGGGCTTCATTCTCTTCGCGCTGGCATTCGGCATCCTCAACACCATGCTGATGGCTGTTCTTGAGCGAACCAAGGAGCTAGGTATGTTGATGGCCATAGGCATGAGCCGCCAACGGATTTTCAACATGATCGTACTGGAAAGTATCTTCCTGACCTTAACTGGCGCCATCGGGGGTATGGGTGTGGGTTGGGCCATCATCACCCTTACCGGTAAAACCGGCCTGGATTTCTCTGTCGTCGGTGAAGGCTTTGAAGCCATGGGGTGGTCAGCCATTGTCTACCCCTCCATCACCCTTGACTTCTTCCTGGGAGTATCCCTGCTGGTCATCCTGACAGGTTTGCTTGCCGCCATCATTCCAGCCAGAAAAGCGTTGGAACTCAAACCCGTGGATGCTATTAAAACGGACAATTAACCGATTCAACACCAACCATCATGAACGTCATCGTCATCAAAGACCTCGTAAAAATCTACGAAAGCAACGCCCTGCAGGTTACCGCCGTCGACCATGTCGACCTGACCATCGAGGATGGCGAATTCACGGCCATCGTTGGACCTTCCGGTTCGGGTAAAACGACCCTGCTCAATCTGATCGGGGGGCTTGATACGCCCAACCAAGGCCAAATCATCGTGGAAGAGGTCGACATCACGGCCATGAACCCTAAACAGCTGATAGATTTCCGATTACACAATATTGGCTTTGTCTTTCAATCCTACAACCTGATTCCGGTGCTTACAGCCTACGAAAACGTGGCATTTATCATGGAACTGCAACGCGCTCCCAAACCGGCCATCGAACGTAGGACCAACGATATTCTTCGGGAAGTCGGTCTAGGTGATCGGATGAACAGTCGCCCCAACCAACTTTCCGGCGGACAACAACAACGCGTAGCCGTGGCCAGAGCCATGGCCTCAAAACCCAAATTCATCATTGCCGACGAGCCCACCGCCAACCTGGATTCCAAGTCCACTGAAAAACTGTTGGAGATGATGGAAACATTGAACCAACGAGAGCAGATTACCTTCCTGTTTTCCACCCACGACCAACGGGTCATGAACAAAGCCCACCGGATCATCGTCCTGGAGGATGGAAAAATAGTCGACGATTATCGAAAATAACCATGCGAGGCTTCGCTGTCACCTTACTAATTTGGCTGAGCAGCCTGACAGCAAGCAGTCAGCCCCTGAGCTTGTCTGGCTACTTGAAAGACATGCAGGGCTTCTATTACCTGGAAAACCCGGTCAACGTAGGTGGCAGTAGCCTGGATTGGTCCACCTACAATCTGATACACCACCGCCTCAACCTGGATTGGCAACCCATCGAAGCCCTTCACGTGGAGGTTGGCATGAGAAACCGGTTGATGAGCGGCCCGCTGATCAGCACAGTCCCCGGCTATGCGGCCTCGTTCGAGAGCGATGCCGGGACAATGGATCTCAGTTGGAACCTGGTGACCAAACCACGGTTTTTTCTCAACACGACCCTCGATCGCTTGTTTGTGGAGTATACCTGGCGGCAATTTCAGCTCAAGGTGGGCAGGCAACGCATCAACTGGGGCATCAACCTGGTCTGGAACCCGAACGACCTCTTCAATGCTTTTTCATTCACCGATTTTGATTATGAAGAAAGGCCTGGCAGCGATGCTATCCTGTTCACCTGGTATCCGTCGGGGAGTTCCAGTTTGGATGTCGTTGCCCAAACAGATAGCAGCCATTCACTCACCCTGGCTACCAGGTATGTGTTTAACTGGCATGATTGGGATATCCAGGTACTCAGCGGAAAAATGGCTGATGATGCCGTGATTGGCGGGGGATGTACGGGAGCGATTGACAGGGTCTCTTTACGGGCGGAAGGCTCCGTTTTCATTCCCCTCAAGCAAGGGTTCTCTACCTCAGTTTCAGCCACACTATCTGCCGATTACACCTTGGAGAATGCCCTTTTCCTGCATGCAGCCTACCTGTATACCAGTTTGGGTGGAAGTGGTTCAGGTGGACTATCTGTGTTGAACCCCTCTAACCAGCTCAGTGCCAAACGCCTTTCTTTGGGAAAACACGAGCTGTTTGCGCAAGCTTCCTATCCCTTCAATCCCTTGCTCAACGCAAGCGGAGCCTGCCTGTTCAATCCTGTTGACGGTTCCGTCTACCTGAGCCCCAGTCTTTCCATCTCCCTGCACGACAACCTTGAGTTATTGCTTACAGCTCAGTGTCTGCTGGGTGAACCGGGTTCCGAATACGGTTACCTGGGCAACACCTGGGCCGGTTTCGGACGCTTGAAATGGAGCTACTGACATTTTTCGTACCTTTGCCGAAATTGATGCCCAACCATGACGTACTGCCTGACAGCACCGACCAACCTGCAGGGTCATATTGACCTGCCCGCCTCGAAAAGCCTCAGCAACCGAGCACTCATCCTCAGCGCCCTGACTCAGGGGGCAGGCAAATTGACCAACCTCTCCGATTGTGACGACACCAGGGTAATGATTGAAGCCCTCCAAGCCGGGAAACACGACCTGAATATCGGCGCAGCTGGTACTGCCATGCGCTTCCTCACCGCTTACCTAAGCCTCCAACCTGGACAGTGGACCCTCACAGGCACCGAACGCATGAAAAATCGCCCCATCAGCCTGTTGGTAGAGGCCCTGAGGAGCCTGGGAGCCTCCATTGAGTACCTGGAAAAAGAGGGCTACCCTCCTTTGGTCATCAACGGAGGGAGTCTCCAGGGAGGCACCATCACCATAGATGGCGGCATCAGCAGTCAATACTTATCTGCCCTCATGATGGTGGGACCTCGTATGAACAAAGGTCTCACCCTTACGATCAAAGGCACACTTATTTCCCAGCCCTACGCCAGGATGACCTTGCGCATGATGACTGCCTATGGTATCAACGCTACCTGGCAAGACAATCAAATAATCCTGCCTGCAGGAGCCTACAGAGCCATTGACTACCACGTCGAAGCAGACTGGTCTGCCGCCTCCTACTGGTACGAGTTACTCAGTCTGGCTCCATCGGGCGAACTAATTCTTCACGCACTTGAAGCCGACAGCCTGCAAGGAGATGCCGCCATTGTCAACTATTTCAAACCATTGGGCGTTGCTACTACCTGGATAGAAGGAGGTGTGCGACTGACAAAAACCAAGGTAGAAACATCCCGGTTTGAGGCTGATTTAAGCAATCAACCCGACCTGGCCCAAACCCTGGCTGTAACTTGCGCAGCGCTGGATATTCCTTTCTGCCTCAAAGGTTTAGGCAGCCTTAAAATCAAGGAGACCGACCGCATTGCCGCCTTACTAACGGAAGCCGCCAAACTGGGGTATGTTTTTGAGGAAACACCGGCCAACGGATTGAGTTGGACAGGTAAACGTTGCACACCCGAGGCCGAACCTGTGATTGCCACATACGAAGACCACCGTATGGCTTTATCATTTGCCCCCTTCGCATTTAAGCAAAAAGGCCTGAAAATAGCCCATCCAGCGGTGGTGAGCAAATCATACCCTGCCTTCTGGAACGCCCTTGAAGCGGTGGGTTTCAGCGTGGAACACCTGTAATTGTCCAAGGGTTTTCACCCCTTCACACACAATAAAAAACAGGATTTTCAGTTTACATAATTTACATACGTGTTTATAATCTCCTTGCCTTGGTGAGTCGCTGGTTGAAAGGTGGGCTCCTGCCCCTGTTATTGTTGCTGACCGCGTGTTCTACCCAAAAGAATACGTGGTTATCAAGGCATTACCAGGAACTGAACACCCGGTACAATGTACATTTCAACGGTCACGAAGCCTACAAGCAAGGATTGGACCAATTGGCCAACGGCCTACGGGACGATTACACGCAATTACTGCCAATGTATCCTGTCAGCAACCACAGTCAGGCCAAAGGCACATCGGGCAGCATGAAGAAAGCCATTGAAAAATGTGAAAAAGCCATCAAACAGCGTTCCATTCGTGTCAAGCCCAAGAAAAAACCCGAGAGCACCAGCAAAGAATCATACAAGCGGTTTTACGCCAAGGAAGAGTTTAATCCCTTCATGGACGAGGTCTTTCTGTTGATGGCCAATGCACAGTTCCACATGGCCGATTTCAATTCATCAGCGGCCACCTGTTCCTATATTATGCGGCATTTTGCCGATGACAAGGCCGTCCAGGATAAGGCCACCATCCTCCTGGCAAGATCGTACAAAGAGCTGGAGTGGTTTTACGATGCCGAAAACAGCTTACGGGAGCTCAACACACCCTTGTTGACGCCCTCCCTCAACGGGGCTTTTGCTGCCGCCTACGCCGATTTCTTACTGACCAGAAAGCAGTATCATGAGGCCATCCCCTATCTGACCGTCGCCATCCGCCAAGCCTCTAACCGGAAAGAGAAACAACGTTGGACCTTTCTGTTGGGACAGCTGTATCAAGTAACCGGCCAACGGGAAAAAGCCTACAAGGTTTTCTCAGACATACCGGGTATGAATCCCCCGTACGACATGGATATCAGCGCCCGTATCCTGCAAACCGAAGTCTATCCGGGCAACAACCCGATAAAGCCCTTGAAAAAACTCAAACGTCTCAGCCGCAGCCGTAAGAACAAGGATTATCTGGATCAGATCTATTACGCCATGGGCAATCTGTACCTGACTGCCAACGACACAACCAAAGCGCTGGAACAGTTTCATCTCTCGTTAAACAAAGCGACCAAACAGGGCCCCAATAAATTGAAAACACTCCTGGTCTTAGGCAACCTGTATTATTCGATGGAGGCTTTCCGGGATGCGGCACCTCTGTATGCCGAGGCTTTACCCCTGCTGAAAAAAACGGATGAACGTTACCCGGAAGCATCCTTCAGAGCCATGGTACTCAAGGAATTGGAACCACCCTTGACCCTTATCCACGAAACAGACAGCTTAGTAAACCTATCCACCTGGTCGGAAGAAGCCTTAAACCACCACATCGACTCTCTGGTTAAAGACGCCCAAAAAAAAGCCAGGGAAGAACGACGCAAACAAAACACCCAGGAAGCCCTGGGGAAAAACCAGGCCTTGAGTGAGGACAACCGCAATGACGATAAGGAGCCCTCCCATTCCACACTGGACCCCACGGACAAGAGCTGGTATTTTTACAACAGCACCATGGTCACCAAAGGCCTATCCGATTTTCAACGCAAATGGGGCAAACGCAGTTTGGGTGACGACTGGCGAAGGGCCAGGAAAACCAATCCTTTCGAGTCAATGGCCGATCCAACCGGACAACTGGCCGACCAGGAGCAACCAACCTCAGAAATGGATAGCCTGCAAGCCAACGTAGCCGAGGTTCCCGTCGATAGCTTATCGACAGATAGCCTGGCTGAAGATGGGAATAACAAGGATTATTCCGTTGGAGCCGACGACCCCCTCCACCCCAACCATTACCTAAGCCGCATTCCCTTCACAACCGAACAAAAGTNNCACCTGGAAGTAGCAGAAGCCCTCTTCAAGGCAGGCAGGATATACCGTGAACTGATGGAAAACGACAGGCTGGCCTTAAAGACCTTCGACACCCTGGAAGCACGCTATCCTGAGAGCGAGCACCTTGAACAAGCCTGGTATATCAGCTACCTGGCTCATAAGCAAGCTAGACGAGACGATGCCGCCAACCAGGTGAGGCGCAAACTGCTGGATCAATTCCCCGAAAGCCAGTCAGCAAGCAAACTGGCCGATTCCCTGTACATCGAACACTTGATTGAGATGTATCTCGTGCAGGACACCTTGTACGAAACCACTTATCTCCGTTTTGCCAACCAGGAAGCTGACAGCCTCTTTGCCAGCAGTCAATGGGCAAAAACCCGCTATCCCTTCAACACCCACATGCCCAGGTACCTATTCCTGGAAGCCTTGCAACACGGGCGTATGGGAGCGGCAGAAGCCTTTCACGACACATTGACCACCCTGGTGGCAAAGTACCCAAAAAGCGACCTCATCCCGGTGGTCAACGCCATGCTGGCTTTGTGGGACAGTGGAAAACGCCCCGTTCCCTCCAGCGGCTACGTCAGCCTATTCGGACTGGAAAATCTGTTGACTGAAGGCGACCAGAACAGCCAGGACTCCTTGCTGCTCAAACTTACCTATACTCCTGAGGAACCGCATACCCTGGTCATGGCCTACCCGACAGACTCTGTCAACGGTAACAGGCTTCAGTTTGACGTGGCCCTGTACAACTTCACCACCTTTTTAATCAAGGATTACGAACTTAGTCTTGCAAAAGTGGGACAAATGAATGTACTTTTGGTACAGGGTTTTGAGAATGCAGCCGATGTACTCCGCTATAGAGCCTGGATTAACTTTCAAAACCAAGCCCCAACCGACAAATACCCGGGGCTCCGGTTGATACCCATTTCGAACAACAACCTTCCCTTGTTGGAACAAGGATTGGACCCCTCGTTGTACTGGTCATTTTTTCTGGACCATTACACACCCTCAGAACCCCTCATCCCCTAATAACCAACCTATGGCCAAAGACCGCCTGCTCTGGGCAGATGACGAAATCGACTTGCTGAAACCCCACATTCTCTTCCTGGAAGAAAAGGGGTATGAGGTGCTGACCACCACCAACGGACAAGATGCCATCGATTTGTGCCAGGAAACGGTGTTCGATCTGGTTTTCCTTGATGAAAACATGCCAGGTTTAAGTGGCATCGAGACCCTTAACCAAATCAAGGCCCTGTTTCCTTCCCTGCCTGTGGTAATGATCACCAAAAGCGAGGAAGAAGACATCATGAACCAGGCCATTGGTCATAACATTGCCGACTACCTGATCAAACCGGTCAATCCCATGCAAATGTTGTTGACCTTGAAGAAAAACATCCACAAGGACGAGATCATCCACGAAGCAACTACCTCTAGTTTCCAACAGCAATTCATCAAAATTAGCCAGCAAATCAACGAAGCCGGTGACCTGGAAGCCTGGAAAGCTGTTTACCGTACGCTGGTCTATTGGGAATTAGAACTTGAAGAGGCCAAAACGGGCATGGATGACATGCTCAAACAACAGAAGGCTGAGGCCAATAACCTCTTTTGCCGCTACATTCGAAAACAATACCTGGGCTGGATCGACAAACCGGATAATAAACCGTTTATGAGTCCCGATGTGTTCAAACAAACCGTTTTCCCCCTGTTGGACGCCGACGAGACTGTCTTTTTCATCCTCATCGACAATTTCCGTTTCGACCAATGGCAGGTCATCAAACGGTTACTGGGCGATCGGTTCAGTATCAACGAAGACTTGTATACAAGTATCTTGCCGACGGCCACTCAATATGCCCGCAACGCCATCTTTTCCGGACTCATGCCATTGAAGATCCAGGCTATGTTTCCTGAGTTATGGGTGGACGAAGATGAAGAAGAAGGTAAGAACCTGAATGAATCACCGCTGATACAGACTCAGCTGGACCGTTATCGAAAGCGCTACGCCTTCAGCTATAACAAAATCAATAACAATCAGGCCGGTGAACGCTTCATTGGCAAGGTCAAAGGGTTACTGAACACTCCGCTCAACGTTGTGGTATTCAATTTCATCGACATGCTGTCGCACGCCAGAACGGAATCAAAGATGATCAGGGAGTTGGCCAATACCGAAGCGGCGTATCGCTCATTGACCGAATCCTGGTATAAGCACTCGGCCATCAGTGAATTACTGGACTTCCTGGCCGAACAGCCTGTGAAAATCGTGCTGACCACCGACCACGGCACCATACGGGTGGACAACCCCATCAAGGTGGTGGGTGATCGCAACACCAACACGAACCTTAGGTACAAAATAGGTAAAAATTTGAACTACAACCCAAAAGAGGTCTTCGAGATCAAAAATCCCGAACGGTACGATCTACCCGCCCCCAACATGAGCACGACCTATATTTTCACGGCCAACAGTGACTTCTTTGCCTACCCCAATAATTACAATTACTACGCCTCCTACTATAAAGACACGTTCCAGCATGGAGGCATCTCCATGGAGGAAATGTTGGTGCCCCTCATCACCCTTGAACCCAAAAAGAAACCATCATGACGCTTCTTATACCCTCTCTCCAGGAGTTGGAGAAGGCAGCCCGCGCTTTTTTAACAGCCACCAACCAGGCCAAGGGCGTCTTTGCCCTGTATGGAGAGATGGGAGCTGGAAAAACCACGTTCATCAAAGCCCTTTGTGAGGCGATGGGCGTGCAAGATATCGTCAACAGCCCAACGTTCGCCATCATCAACGAATACAGCAAACCTTCCGGAGAACCTGTTTACCACTTTGACTTTTATCGCCTCAAACACCCTGGTGAAGCGTTCGACCTGGGTTGTGAAGACTACTTTGCAAGTGGCCATACCTGTTTCATCGAATGGCCTGAAAAGATAGGTTCCTACCTACCTGACACCTGTACCAGGGTAAACATATCACTGCAACCCGATGGTGCACGGCGCATCGAGTTCAACGTATCAAACAGTTGAATTAAGAGGGATTCAGCGAATCCAGACTAACCCAGGAGGGCGTCAATTTTTTGAGCCAGAGCGCTTTTCTGGGTCGCACCAACTTGTTTATCCACCAACTGACCGTTCTTAAAAAAAAGCAAGGTCGGAATGTTACGTATGCCGTACCGGGTGCTGATTTCGTTGTTGTCATCCACATCCAGCTTACCTATGTTGACTTTGCCGGAATACAACTCGGCTAATTCATCCACTACGGGTGCCATCATTTTGCAGGGGCCGCACCACTCTGCCCAGAAATCCACAATCAAAGGTTCAGCGGCGTTCAGCCACTCGTCAAAGTTCGAATCGGTCAGTACCAATGCCATATGTCGTTTTTTTTCAGTTCAGGTAATAAAGGCTGTCGTTTGTCAACGGCCTGTCAAAAATACAAATAATATTTGGGCTGTCGTTGCTAGGAATGAATTTTCAACTCGGCAAATGGCAAGCCCTCCAGGTAATCGATCAGTTTTCGGCTGGGATCTATGCGTATGTTTCTTGAAAACAGATCAATACGTATGGGTGGATCTTCCTCGTAATCTGTTACGGTCACCTGCAGATTCGTTTTACCTGGATACGCCGTGGTCACCTCCAGGAGGTCGTTAACAAACAACGTGTCGATGGCCGACAGGGGTAAAAACAGTTGCAGGGAGCCCAAACTGCTTTCCATAATCTCTGACAATCGGCTGACAGACTTGATTTTTAACTCCATTTCTGTTGGTTTCCAGGCTCTGGGCTGGTAAATACCTTTGATAAACAAGAACATGGACGGTTTCAGGTAATTACCGAAATCCACATACTCCTTGGCCCAGAACGGGATTTCACAGGAACCGGAATAATCTTCGATGGTGACAAAGGCGTAGAGTTCGTTCTTCTTGTTGGTACGCTGCCTGATGTCGGTCACAATGCCCCCGAAGAGCAATTCCTTATTGGCCACCAGGTTGTTCTGTTTGATATCATCCATGGTGGTATTGCAGACGTAATTCATGACCACCGAATAGGTATCAAGCGGATGAGACGACAAGTACATGCCAACCAGTTCCTTTTCCCTGTTGAGCCGATGCAAGGTTGGCCATGCCTCCACCTTGGGAATGTCGGGCTTGGAAACGGCCACCTCGTTGTCTCCCCCGAACAGGGAGTTTTGTACCAAGGCTTTGTCAATCTGCACCTTGTTTCCGTAGCGGAAAAGGATATCGAGGTACGATTCACCCTTGCCGTTTTCGGAGACAAGCTGTTCCCTGGTGAGGTGGCCCAACGAATCGAAGCTGCCGGCCAACGCCATGGATTCAACGCTTTTCTTGTTGCAGGCGTTCAGGTTGACCCGCTCCAGAAAATCATAGACGTCCTTGTATGGACCACCTGACGCCCTTTCTTCAATAATGGCTCTAACAGCTCCTTCGCCCACCCCCTTGATGGCGCCCAATCCAAACCGGATATTGCCGTCCTTGTTGACCGTAAACTGAAAGATGGATTCGTTGACATCGGGCCCCAACACCTGAATACCCATGGAACGGCATTCGTCCATGAATTTGGTGATATCCGTGATGTTGTTGACACTGCGCGTCAGCACGGCCGCCATGTATTCGGGCGGGTAATTAGCTTTAAGCCAAGCCGTCTGATAAGCAACCAGGGAATAACAGGTAGCGTGTGACTTGTTAAAGGCGTAGGAGGCGAATTTTTCCCAGTCCGACCAGATTTTCTGCAATACCTCCGGATCGTGGCCATTGGATTTTCCCCCTTCGATGAATTTTGGCTTCAACTTGTTCAG
>DOBD01000281.1 GCA_003506275.1 Bacteroidales bacterium
ATCCAACACAATACACTAATTTTTTCAACGCTACTATCTAAATGAGCCATATGAATCACCGGTTACCCCTGCTGGCGGCCTGCCTGTTTACAACGGCAGCCGCCCTGGCGTTCAACCCCACTGTCCAGACCCATTACACAGCCGACCCCGCCCCCATGGTGCACGACGGCAGGGTGTATGTGTATACTTCGCACGACGAAGACACCACGGTGCGTAACTTTTTCACCATGAACGATTGGCGGTGCTACTCCACCGATGACATGGTGAATTGGACGGATCACGGCACCGTACTGTCCTACAAAGACTTTGACTGGTCAAGGGGCGATGCCTGGGCCGGCCAGTGCGTTTCTCGCAACGGGAAATTCTATTACTACGTGCCGGTGAATGAAAAGAACGGGGGTAATGCGATTGGCATTGCTGTGGCGGACAAACCCACAGGTCCGTTCAAGGACGCCCTGGGCAAACCCTTTTTAAGGGGCTTTGGGTACATCGACCCCACCGTGTTCATTGACGACGACAAACAAGCCTATTTATATTGGGGCAACCCCAATCTCTGGTACGTCAAGTTGAACAACGACATGCTGTCGTACGACCAAACGCTGGGTGTGGTGCAAGAACCGTTGACCAAGGAGGGTTTTTACATCAGGCACAAGGATACCATCAAACGCCCCTCTTCGTACGAGGAAGGACCCTGGCTGTACAAGCGCCAGGATACCTATTACCTACTGTACCCGGCCGGCGGTGTCCCCGAGCACCTGGCGTATTCCACGGCCAAAAGCCCCACCGGCCCCTGGACCTATGGCGACACCATCATGCACGTCATCCGCCAGGGCGGCGCGTTTACCAACCACCCCGGCCTGATCGATTTCAAAGGCAAAACCTACCTGTTTTACCACAACNNGGCGGTTTCAAACGCTCGGTCTGTGTGGAGGAAGTAACCTTCAATGCTGATGGCAGCCTACCCCTGATCACACCCACCCGTGAAGGGGTCAAACAGGCCCTGGCCAACCTCAATCCCTACCAACGGACAGAAGCCGAAACCATGGCCTGGTCTCAGGGACTCAAGACAGCCGGCAACGCCACAGACGGCGTCCACCTGACCCGCATTGATGACGGCGACTACCTCTGTGTACGCAGTGTCGACTTCGGCAAGGGAGCCAAGCAATTCAAGGCCAGCCTCTCTGGCACCTGGGCCGACGGCCGGATTGAAATCCGCCTAAACGGCGTTGATGGCACCTTGTTGGGCACCTGTACTGTGGACAAGGACGGCAAACCAGCCGTGTGGTCGACCGCTTCCTGCCGTGTGGAAAAAATCAAGGGTATCCACGATTTATACCTGGTATTCAAAGGTTCAGGCGCTTCGTCCCTAGCCATGGACTGGTGGCAATTCAAAAAATAGCAACAACGATATGCGACGTTTCTTTTACTCAGTCCTCCTGGGCTTTTGTTCCCTGGGCACGCTGACGGCAACTGCCGATGTGGCAACCACCTTGACCCGTCAAGCAGACGGAATCAGTCTCCCTTGGCAACAAGGCACGCTAGCCATTAAACCGCTCAACGACAACACCGTTCGCATCACTTACAGCGAGAACAACAGCCACAAACGGCCTGAATGGATAGTAACCACACCGACCGAAACGCCTACGTTCACGGTGAAACAAAACCGTCGTCAAGCAACGCTGACCTTGAAAGACCTGAGGGTCGAGGTTAACCTTAAAACAGGCCACCTGGCCTTCTTTGACAACCGTGGACGCCTCCTGTTGTCGGAAAAGCCAGGATCCAGGGTATTCAAGCCCACCACCCTGCAAGGAGAGCCCTGTGCTTTTGTTGAACAAACCTTTGTGTCGCCCCCTGATGAACATTTGTTTGGTTTGGGGCAGTTTCAAGATGGGCACCTCAACCTGCGAACCATCACACGGCGACTCACCCAGGTCAACAGCCAGATAGCCATTCCCTTTCTGCTCTCCAGCAAAGGGTACGGAATGCTGTGGCACCAATACGGGCTCACCGACTATAACCCGGCCGACGAAGCCATTGCCCTGACCAAGCGACAGAAAGCAACGGAAAACGAGCAATTGGCCGACGTCACCACCACAGCAGGCACCCGCCGCGTCGCGCAAAATCAATCCGTATACGACGGACGGTTTAGCGTACCGGCCGATGGCACCTATACCCTCTTCCTGGATCTGGGCAGCATGGGCAACCGGCATTATCTCTCCGTTGATGGGCAGGTCATCATCGACCAAAGCAACATGTGGCTGCCGCCTACGGTGAGTCAAACCATCACCTTGAAAGCCGGCGAACACAGCGTGGAAGTGCTGTGCAAAGCCGACAACACCCCCACCCTGGCCTGGCGGCAACCCACTGACCACATCACCCTCCGCTCACCTCACGCCGAACGGTTGGATTACGTGGTTTTTGCGGGCTCGGCCGACGAAGTCATTGCCTCCTACCGCCACTTGTCGGGCGACGCCCCCTTGTTCCCCAAATGGGCGTACGGCTTTTGGCAATGCCGTGAACGTTATACATCGGCCAACCACCTGGTAGAAACAGCCAAACAGTTCAGGGAACGAAAATTACCCATGGACGTCATCGTACAGGACTGGCAATACTGGGGACAGAACGGTTGGGGCGTGCCTCAGTTTGATGCCCGCAACTACCCTGACCCCAAGGCCTTTATCCAGGATCTGCATGACCTGAATGTCCATTTCAACATTTCCATCTGGTCCAATCCCGACCAGAACTCGACCATTGGCAAAACCTACGTCGCCAACAAACGTTTCATTCCCGGCACCAAGTGGTTGGATTACTTCAATCCAGTCACCCGGACGGATTACTGGAACACGCTAAAAACCAACATGTTTGATCACGGAGTCGATTCCTGGTGGATGGACGCGGTGGAGCCTGAAAACGATGCCTTGCACGGCGAAACCACTCACCTGGGTCCCGGTGATTTTTACCGGTTGACCTACCCCCTCCTGGTCAGCCAGTCCGTCTATGAAGGCCAGCGCTCGGTAACCAATGACAAACGCGTCTGCATCCTGACCCGCTCGGCTTATCCTGGTCAGCAGCGTTACGGCATCATCAACTGGTCAGGCGACGTGGGCTGGAATTGGGATACCTACAAACGGCAAATTGTGGCCGGATTGAATTTCACGGCCAGCGGTTTTCCCTACTGGACCACCGACATCGGCGGCTTCTACGGCNNACCTACCACGACATCCTGACTCGTTGGTTTCAATGGGGCACCTTCAACCCCATTTTCCGTATGCACGGCTACCAAACCGAGACCGAGCCCTGGAAATACGGCGAAACAGTGGAAAACAACCTGCGCACGATGCTCAACCTCCGTTACCGCCTGATGCCCTACATCTACTCGGAAGCCTGGAGGATTACCAACGAGGGCTCTACGTTGATGCGCCCCTTTGTGATGGATTTCGCCAACGATCCCAAAGCATTGGAACAAGCCTACGAATACATGTTCGGACCCTCCCTGCTGGTAGCACCGGTTGTTGAGCCAGGTGTCACACAGTGGCCCGTTTACTTGCCGGCTGGTCATGAATGGTATGATTTCCAAACGGGTCTGACCCGTCAGGGTGGCACCACCGTCATGACCGATGCCCCCCAAGACGTGATACCCCTCTATATTAAGGCCGGTTCCATCGTTCCCATGGGACCTGTCATGCAACACACGGGTGAAAACAAGGCCGGCGACCTGGAAATCCACATCTATGCAGGAGCTGATGCCACCTTCACCCTTTACGAAGACGAGGGCGATAGCTACCGGTACGAACAAGGCGCCTATTCGACCATTCCGTTTACCTGGAACGACAAGCAACAGACCTTGACCATTGGGGCACGTCAGGCCACCTACCCCGGCATGCCGGTGGAAAGAAACCTGACCATCGTGTTGCACCGCTGCAAGACGAAGGGCCGTGAAAGCGAAGTCTTCACCCAGCAAAGGCCACAACGATATACGGGAGATGCGGTAACCCTTTCATTGTAACTACGAAAGACCAAACACCGATACAATGAAAAGCCGTTGCAATTGCCTTGTTTGGGCGCTGATTGTCCTTTGCCACGTTGTCGGGATCACATCAGCCTCCGCTTCGTTGAAGGAGTACGTCACCTTCACCCAAACCCCTGAGTCCTTTCCGGTCGCCCACAAAGGGAAAGCGGCGGCCATTTACGTCGACCCCGATGATTGGAAATAAGCCATCCNNCGTAACAATTTGCACAAAACCACATACAACTTAAAACGTATCATTATCGTCAAATACTCATCGTATGAACCTTACACGCTTACTTACCCTCGGCCTGCTTAGTTTGTTGTTCCTGGGGACCAACACCGTTTCGGCTCAGAAAGCCCAAAACCCCGTGATCCACGCCGATGTGCCCGACCTGTCCATGATTCGGGTGGGTGACACGTATTACATGAGTAGCACGACCATGCACATGGCGCCAGGTGTGCCCATCATGACATCCAACGACTTGGTCAATTGGGAGATGGCCAGTTATTGCTACGACATCCTCGACGATGTGGACGCCCTCAACCTGGTGGATGGCAAAAGCACCTATGGTCGCGGGTCCTGGGCCAGCTGTATCAGGCACCACAAGGGCCTTTTCTATGTGTCGACCTTTGCCCAGACGACCAACAAGACGTACATCTACACCACCGATGACGTAAAAAAAGGCAACTGGAAAAAAATCAGTTTCTCCCCTGCCTACCACGATCACACCCTCTTTTTCGACGATGATGACAAGGCTTACCTGATCTGGGGAGGTGGCAAACTGCGCATCATCCAGCTCAAACCCGACCTGACCGGTGTGATCGAAGGCACCGAGCGCGTGCTGATCGAAAACGCCAGTGCACCGGCCGGTGAACGAATCGGTCTTCAGGCTGAAGGCTCCCAGTTGTTCAAAGTCAACGGCTACTACTACCTCTACAACATCACCTGGCCAGGTGGTGGCATGCGTACGGTCGTCATTCACCGCGCAACCAGTCTGAACGGCCCCTGGGAAGGCCGTGTAGCCCTGCAGGACAAGGGTGTGGCCCAAGGTGGAATGGTCAGCACGCCTGACGGCCGTTGGTTTGCCTACTTGTTCCGCGACTTCGGTTCCGTGGGCCGCATCCCCTATTGGNNTGACCTGGGAATACGGTTGGCCCGTATTGGGTGTCAATGGTAAAGTACCAGACGAACTCGACCTGCCGGCCAGCAAGGGGTTGAAACCTGGCATTGTCAACGACGACGAATTCACACGCAAGAAAGGCGAACCGGCTTTACCCCTGGTATGGCAATGGAACCACAACCCAGACAATAACCTTTGGTCGGTCAGTGAACGCAAGGGTTACCTGCGCCTGAAGACGGGCCGTCTGGACAAGGACTTCCTACACGCCCGCAACACCTTGACCCAACGCACTTTCGGCCCCGTCAGCTCAGCCAACACTTTACTAGACGCCTCCAAACTGAAAGACGGTGATGTGGCCGGTATGGTAGCCTTGCAGCGCAAGTTTGGCCAGGTCGGTGTGAAAAAGGAAAACGGCAACCTCTTCCTGTTCATGACCAGTAACCAAACCGACACCCCGACGGAAATCGAACGTCTGCCCCTCAACCAGCAAAAGATTTACCTGAAAATAGATTGTGACTTCACCGACCGCCGGGACATCGCCACCTTCTACTACAGTTTGGATGGTAAAACCTGGAAAGCCATTGGCAATGAACTGAAAATGCAGTATACCCTGATGGAGCATTTCATGGGTTACCGCTTTGGCCTCTTCAACTACGCCACTCAACAAACCGGTGGCTGGGCCGATTTCGACTATTTCCGCATCAACGACACCCTGACAGGCGCAACCAAGTAAACAGATATACCTATGAAACGAATTTTTTCAGCCATAACGGGCCTGATCCTTTGCT
Source organism: Bacteroidales bacterium (assembly GCA_003506275.1). Classification (GTDB taxonomy): domain Bacteria; phylum Bacteroidota; class Bacteroidia; order Bacteroidales; family UBA1402; genus UBA8389. Next base: position 5,919 of record DOBD01000281.1, read on the forward strand.
TCACCCCGCTCATGGCTATCGAACTGACTGTAAGCAGTCCGGATGGCAATGTACAGGTCACGCTTTCCAATGAAACCGGTAAGACCACCTATAGCGTCACCTACAAAGGCACGCCCTTTATCAACGCCTCACCGTTGGGCTTGAATACCAACGTGGGGAATTTCACGCAGGAACTGACCCTCAGCAACCAAGTCAAACGCCGCACGGTGGATGAAACCTATGCGCTGCCCAACATCAAGAAAAGTCAGGTGCATTACACGGCCAACGAAGCGGTGTTTGTCCTGACCCATAAGGACAAACCGGCGTTGGATGTCCTGTTCAGGGTCAGCAACAACGACGTTGCCTTTCGCTACACGGTATACCCTCAAGGAAACAGTCGGAGCTGCGTGGTAAACAGCGAAGGCACCGGTTTTGTGTTCCCACAGGGCACAACCACATTCCTGTGCCCACAGAGCAGGCCCATGACGGGATTTGCCCGCACCGCGCCCAGTTATGAAACCGGCTACAGACTGGACGCCCCCATGGGACAAAACGGCAACAACAATGGCTATACCTTTCCCTGCCTGTTCAAGGTAAACGACAAAGGCTGGGTGCTGATATCGGAAACCGGTGTCGACAGCCGTTATTGTGGCAGCCGCCTCCTGGGTCATCCCGACGGCTTATACACCATCGGTTTTCCCATGGAAGGGGAAAACAACGGCAAAGGTACGTCGGCTCCAGGATTGCCCCTCCCCGGCCAAACGCCCTGGCGCACCATCACCCTGGGTGAAACCCTGGCTCCCATTGTGGAAACCACTGTGCCCTTCGACGTGGTGGAACCCCGCTACGAAGCCTCCCAGGCATACCAGTACACCAAAGGTTCCTGGAGTTGGATCCTAAAAATGGACGGTGGAACAAGGTACGACACTCAAAAGGAATACATCGACTTCAGTGCGGCCATGGGCTACCAGACCATCCTTGTGGACGCCCTGTGGGACACACAGATTGGACGTGACAAGATCGAGGAGCTGGCAAAATACGGTGCCAGCAAGGGCGTGTCCCTTTACCTCTGGTACAATTCCAACGGGTACTGGAACGATGCGCCTCAAGGACCACGCGGCATCATGGACAACACCATCGAACGTCGCAAGGAAATGGCCTGGATGAAACGCATCGGAGTGAAGGGCATCAAAGTCGACTTTTTCGGGGGCGACAAACAGATGACCATGAAGCTCTACGAAGACATCCTTTACGATGCCAACGATTACGGGATAATGGTCATCTTCCATGGGTGTACCCTGCCCAGGGGTTGGGAACGCATGTTCCCCAATTACGCTGCCAGTGAAGCCGTCCTGGCCAGTGAAAACCTGTATTTCGGTCAAGGCAGCTGCAACAACGAGGCTTTCAACGNNACACCTTCTACAACGCCAACAACACCCCCAACAAGGGTTCCAAACGCATGACTTCCGATGTCTACGCCCTGGCCACAGCCGTCTTGTTCCAAAGCGGGGTGCAGCATTTTGCCCTGGCGCCCAACAACCTGACCGATGCGCCCGCCTGGGCCATCGACTTCATGAAACAAGTGCCCTCTACCTGGGACGATGTCCGTTACCTGGACGGCTATCC
>DOBD01000319.1 GCA_003506275.1 Bacteroidales bacterium
GCCTAGGGGAGCGGGATCGAAGAGAGAAACAAATGGCTTTGAGACGTTGCTAAGAATTGCCACGGGATGGCAGCCCTGGCGGGATGCCATCCCCTAGGAAACCCCTAGAAAGCCATTAGGAATCCTCTAAGATGGCTTTGATGCCGGGGAGGTCGTCGGGGCTGAACCAGTGGTAGTCGGGGTCGCGGCGAAACCAGGTAAGTTGTTTACGGGCGTACTTGTGGGTGTTGAACTGGATGTGCTTCACCGCCTCATCCAGGCTGCAAAGGCCGTCGAAATAGGTAAACAGTTCCTTGTAGCCTACGGTGTTCAGGGCATTGAGCCCACGATGGGGCAGCAGCCCTCTGGCTTCTTCCAACAACCCTTGGGCCATCATTTGTTCCACCCGCTTGTCGATGCGCTGGTAGAGGACCTTTCTGTCTATGTCCAGGCAGAGTTTGATAATGTTGAAAGGGCGTTCCTTGGGGGTTTGACGACGGAAACTCGAATACGGCTTGCCGGTGAGCAGGCAGAGTTCAAGACCGTGCAATACCCGTTTGGGGTTGTTTCTGTCCACCGTGGAGGCGTACGTGGGATCCAGGCGTTCCAATTCGGCCAACAAGGGTTGCAGGCCATCGTTGTGCCAACGGTCTTGAAGCTGTTGCCGCAACAGGGGATCCACATCAGGCATGTCGTCGATGCCTTTACAGACGGCATCGATGTATAGCATGGAGCCACCTGCCATCAAAACGGTGTCGTGTAAGGGGAAAAGCGTTGTTTCCAGCAGCTGCAGGACCTCCGATTCAAAACGGGCCGCGCTGTAATAGTCGTGGATGCTGAGATGGCCGACAAAGTAGTGGGGCACCCTGTTCAGCTCGGTCGACGAGGGGGCAGCCGTGCCGATGCACATTTCGCGGTAAAACTGTCTGGAATCACAGGATATGATGGGGCAACCCAGCCATTCGGCCAGATCCAGGCTGAGGCTTGTCTTACCTATGCCTGTAGGACCGGTCAAGACAACCAGGGTCTTCACCCTTCGTTAAAAATCGGGTTCGGTGGAACGATCCGCCAAGTCGTCGAGGCCGGAAAAACCATCGGCGTCCAATTCGTCCAGGTCGAAGTCCTGGTCGCCGAACAAATCATCGTCGATGGACAATTTGTTGGTGGAGTCGGCTGTGAAGTCCTCGAAGTCCATGGTTTGAGCAGGTGCATCGCCCTCACTTAAAAGACACTTGGGCTGGGCCAATGTTTTGTTGGGCAAAAATTGGTAGACTTCCATGAAAAAGGACCGTTCGGTCAAGTAGTCAAACACGTAGAGCATTTTTTGCCCTTCGTCCTCGATCAGGTCACTGAGTTTGGTCTCTTCCATTACCCAGCTATCCACATCGGGTCCGTTGTCCATTTCAACCAGCGTGATCTCTGTTTCTTTTTCCCAGTCGTCGTTGCACGTGAAAAAGGAACTCATCTGGTCTGAACTAAAGCCGACGCAATCAAGGATGGCCTGGTGTAGATCCAGGAAGGTAGCATCGGCATCGATGGCAAGCTCACGCGCGAAGTTGTCGACTTCGTCGGAGAGGAGGCGAATTTTATAAACCATGGTGCGTGCGTTTAGACCGTTAGAAATAACCTTTAATGATACCTCTGGGGGAATTCTTCACAAACAGGATGATTTCGTCGCGTTCCTTGGTGGCAGGTAGTTCTGCTTCAATGCGTTCGATGGCGTCGCTGTTGTTAAGCCCCGATTGGTAAAGATACCGATAAATTTCCTGAATATCCCTGATTTGTTCGTTGGAAAATTCACGGCGACGCAAGCCGATGGAGTTAACGCCACAGTAGGCAATGGGCTCTCTGGCGGCTTTGATATAAGGGGGTACGTCCTTGTTGATTTTGGAGCCACCTTGCACCATGGTATGGGTGCCGATGCGGGAGAATTGATGTATCAGTGTGCCTCCTCCGATGATGGCATGGTCGTCTACCACGACTTCTCCGGCCAGCTGAACACAGTTGGACATGATGACGTTGTTGCCTACAGCGCAGTCGTGAGCTACGTGACAATAGGCCATGATCAGGCAATTGTTGCCAACTGTAGTCTTCATGCGGGCTGCAGTGCCACGGTTGATGGTCACGTATTCGCGGATGGTGGTGTTGTCCCCTATTTCCACCGTGGAATCTTCACCGGCATATTTCAAGTCTTGGGGAACAGCCCCGATGACGGCTCCGGGAAAGATAACACAATTCTTTCCTATACGGGTACCTTCTAGTATGGTTACGTTCGATCCGATACGGGTGCCTTCACCAATAACAACATTTTTGTCGATGGTAACGAAAGGCTCGATAACAACGGTGGGTGCTATCTTGGCATCGGGGTGGACGTAGGCGAGTGGTTGTCTCATAAACGGTTAAAATTACTTATTTTTGACCACTTGAGCCATAAATTCGGCTTCGGTGACAATCTTGTCGCCAACGAAAGCATAGCCTTTCATGCTGACAATGCCACGTCGGATTTGATCCATCAAGTCCAATCTGAATATAAGCGTGTCACCAGGTACCACTTTTTGGCGGAACTTGACGTTCTCAATTTTCAGAAAGTAGGTAGAATAACGTTCGGGGTCAGGTACGGTGTTGAGAATCAGTAGGCCTCCGGTCTGAGCCATGGCTTCAATCTGCAGAACGCCAGGCATCACGGGTTCGTCGGGGAAATGGCCAATGAAGAACTGCTCGTTGCCGGTGACGTTTTTAATGCCTACTACGTGACGTTCACTAATTTCAATCACCTTGTCTACCAGCTGGAAAGGCCAGCGGTGGGGCAGGAGCTGCTTGATGCGCACGTTGTCCATAACAGGTGGTATGTCAGTGTTGTAGACGGGTGCTTGTATTTCCTGCCGTTTAATGTCCTTGCGGATAAGACGAGCCAGTTTGTTGTTGATTTTATGACCAGGCCGCGTGGCGATGATGTGGCCTTTCAATGGTTTGCCAATCAAGGCCAAATCACCCATCAGATCCATCAGTTTGTGACGGGCCGGCTCGTTGTCGTATTTGAGCGGCTTATTGTTGATATAGCCCAATTTGTTGACCAACTTATGAGGAATGTGCATGGTGTCGGCCAGTTGATCCAGTTTTTCCTGTGACATTTCCTGGTCGTAAATCACCAGCGCGTTGTCCAGGTCGCCACCTTTGATCAGGTTGTGCTTGAGCAACAGCTCGACCTCGCGCACAAAGACGAAGGTGCGGCTATCGGCCACCTCGGCAAAATCGGACAAGGCGTTTAGTCTGGCGAATTGGTTGCTCAGGATGGATGAGGGATAGCTGATGAGTGTGGTTACACTGAACCCGTCGTAGGGCAGAATAATCAGGGAGGACCCTGTTTCCGGATTGGTTACTTCAATGCGGTTGCGGACGACGTAGTATTGCTTGGCGTACGATTGTTCTTCCTTGCCGGCTTGTTCAATGCCTTGCACAAACTCGATGGCACTACCGTCAAGGATGGGCATTTCAGGCCCGTTGATTTCGATGAGGCAGTTGTCAATTTCGGCGGCCCAGAGAGCGGCCATGGCGTGTTCGATGGTGCTCACCTGCACGCCATCTTTTTCCAGGACAGTGCCCCGTTCCGTGTAGTGAACATTGTCGGCCAGGGCTTCAATGCAGGGTTTGGTTTCCAAATCAGTTCGGACGAAAACATAGCCCGTGTTGGCCGGTGCCGGACAAAACCGTGCCGAAATGTGGAGGCCTGTGTGCAGGCCCTTGCCGGTAATGGTAAAATCGTGCTGTAGTGTGAGTTGATTGGCCATGGTTTTACTTGCTTGACAGCTGTTTTTTTAGGGCCTCCACTTCCTTGCGGAGCGCAGCTATTTCTGGATAAAGTTCGGGTAGTTTTTTGTAGATGGCACTGGCCCTGGCAAACGTCTTGGCAGGTATTGCAGGATAACCTAAGTAGGGTATTGATGCGTCAGTCAGACTATTGGGGACACCACTTTGAGCACCGATTTGTACCCCGTCGGCAATGTGGATGTGTCCGGCCAAACCGACCTGGCCACCAAACATGCAATGAGCACCCACTTTGGTGGAACCGGCGATGCCCACCTGAGCGGCGGCAACGGTGTTTTCACCAATTTCAACGTTGTGAGCTACCTGAATCAGGTTATCGAGTTTGACTCCCCTGTGAATGATGGTGGAACCCATGGTGGCTCTGTCGATGGTGGTGTTGGCACCTATTTCTACATCGTCTTCGATGACAACATTGCCCACCTGTGCGATTTTTTGAAAATCACCGGCGCTCTTGGGGGCAAACCCGAAGCCATCACCACCTATTACGGCGCCGGCCTGGAAAATGCAGTTGTTGCCAATCACGGTATCGTCAAGGATTTTTACACCTGGGTGGAACAGGCAGTTATGACCGATGCGTACGTTGTCTCCAATATAGACTTGTGGATAAATCTGCACATCGTCTCCGATGACAGTGTTAACCCCTATATAACTAAAAGAGCCAACGTAGGGATTGGCTCCTAGGGTGGCTGTGGGGTCTATGCTGGTTTGAGCGTCGATGCCTTTCTTGGCTTTTTTAGCTCCGGCTGCCAGTTCCAACAACTTGGCCAGACAGGTGTAGGCGTTATCAACCCGTATCAGGGTTGCTTTCAGGGGTTGTTCTGGGACGAAATCCCGATTGACGAGGACAATACTGGCTTGCGTCTCGTACAGGTAATGGACGTATTTCGGATTGGCCAAAAAGGTCAGAGAGCCGGGAACGCCCTCTTCTATCCTGGAAAAGGTGGAAACGACAACGGTTTCATCCCCTTCAACGGTTCCGGATAAAAAATCAGCTAGCTGTTTGGCGGTGTAGGTCATTACCAAAAATTTGGGCAAAAATACAAAATTATCCCCATTCTATGCAACCTTGGTTGTCATTGCCGATTATTTAATACGGAGGTGACAATAGGCATGCTTGCAAACCTCCTTGGATAGGACGTCCAGGTTGAGCATATCAGAGGCTGTCGTAATGGGTTTAATGGTGCCGTCGTTGTACAGTATATCGATACTGTCAACGTCGGCATTGTACATATTGGTGGTTACGGTGCTCGACGAGGTAAGGTAGGCGGCATCGGTCTTGTCAAGACCGTAGGTGGCAGCCAGGTAGGCGATGTCGCCTTCTACTCTTTCGGGAGCCGGAGCTTCCATGGTCATTTCCATTTTAAACAGGCGTCTGTCAATGAGACCCTTGCTCAAGAGTGAAAGCACAAAATCATCGTGCGTTTGCCAAGCCTTAATGGCCGACCAGATGTCGGTGTCATCCAGGTTGATGAACTGGTCGAGGGAGTCTTCATCGATCTGGCCCGGTTTTAATACCGTCGAAAGAAAGTGACTGAAAGCGGGCGAGGCCGGCACGTTCACGCCCTTGGCTATCAGGTGCCTGGCTCTGAGTATGAGGTTCTCCAACATTTTCTCGGCAGCCAGGGATGTTTTATGCAAATAGACTTGCCAGTACATCAGGCTCCTGGACATCAGGTAATTCTCAACGGAATAGATGCCCTTTGCCTCCACCACCAGTCTGTCGTTCACTACATTGAGCATTTTGATGATGCGGGCCGAACCAATGTTGCCCTCGGTGACACCGGTAAAAAAACTATCCCTGCGCAGGTAGTCCAGCCTGTCCATGTCCAGGTTGCCGGATACCAACTGGTGGAGAAAGCGTTTGGGGTACTCGTCCTTGAAAATACGGATGGCAACGTCCAGGCGCCCGTTGAAGTGACGATTCATTCGCTCCATAAGTCGGAGCGAGATGGCTTCGTGCGAAACTTCGGGAATGAGCACGTGCTCCAGCGCGTGTGAAAACGGTCCATGCCCTAGGTCGTGTAGCAGGATGGCGGCTGTGACACCTTCTGCTTCTTCATCCGTTATTTCGTGACCCTTGTGCTTGAGATGCTGGATGGCTTCCATCATAAGGTACATGGCTCCGGTGGTGTGCAGGAANNCCGGGTAGACAAAGGAAGACATGCCCAATTGCTTGATCCTGGTCAGCCTGTGCAGGTAGGGGTGTTGGTACACCTCGTACAGAAAACCGGTCGGCAGGTTGATGAAGCCGAAAACAGGGTCGTTGATGATTTTCCGTTTGTCCATGATGAAGGTAGACCGAAAGCAGTGACTATCCCGTTTGATGGTTCAGCGCGGCAGATAGCCGTGCATNNTGGCCTTTTCGGCAAAATCCATACCCTTGCCGGCGTAAAGGATTTGTCGGGAAGAATTGACCAAAAGGCCACAGGTGCTGTTCATACCATACTTGACCACCTCGGCAAGGCTGCCTCCCTGAGCTCCCACGCCTGGTACCAGGAGAAAGTGATCGGGCACCTGTTTGCGGATGTCGGCGAAAAGGCTGCCTTGGGTGGCCCCCACCACGTACATGAATTGTTCGTCGGAACCCCAGTTTTGAGAGGTCTTGAGGACTTTTTCAAACAGACGCACTCCGTTTTCGTCCCGGGTGAATTGGAAGTCGGCCGATCCTTTGTTGGAGGTGAGGGCTAACAGAATCACCCATTTGTTCGGATAGCTCAGGAAGGGGCTGACACTGTCTTCTCCCATGTAGGGAGCCACCGTGACGGCATCGAAGGGCAGGTCTTCAAAAAAACAGGCGGCGTACATGGCTGATGTGTTGCCGATATCTCCCCGTTTGGCATCGGCAATGATGAATTGGTCGGGGTACGCTGAGCGGATATAGCGGACCGTTTTTTCCAGCGCTGTCCATCCTTTGATGCCGTAGCGTTCGTAAAAGGCCAGGTTGGGCTTGTAAGCCACGCAGAGGTCGGCGGTGGCGTCGATGATGGCCTTGTTGAAGGCGAAAAGAGGGTCTGGCTCGTTGAGTAGATGGGCAGGTAGCTTATCCAGGTCAGTGTCAAGACCGACGCACAGAAAAGAGCGTTTGGCCAGTATTTGTTCGTAGAGGGCTTGTTTGTTCATAGTGGTCAATGGGTTGGGTGGTCAACGGGTGGAGGATTCGTCGGAGGCCTTCATCCGTTCGGCGTTTTCAGCGATGATCAACTGGTCAATCACCTGCTGGATGTCACCGTTCATGAAGAAGGCCAGGTTATACAGGGTTAAGTTGATGCGGTGATCGGTGACCCTGCCTTGTGGGTAGTTGTAGGTCCTTATCTTGGCTGAGCGATCACCTGTTGACACCATGGTTTTGCGGGTGGCGGCTATGCCGTCGATGTATTTTTGGTATTCCATGTTATAGAGACGGGTGCGCAGCTCGGTCATGGCTTTGGCCTTGTTTTTAAGCTGGGATTTCTCGTCCTGGCATTGAACGGTGATGCCGGAGGGGATGTGTACCAGTCTGATGGCCGAATAGGTGGTGTTGACCGATTGCCCTCCATGACCGGAGGCGCAGAAGGTGTCTACTCTGATGTCTGATTCCTTGAGCTCGATGTCGAATTCTTCGGCTTCGGGCAGTACGGCTACCGTGGCGGCCGAAGTGTGTACCCTGCCCTGGGTTTCCGTGGCTGGTACGCGTTGTACCCGGTGCACCCCCGATTCGTATTTGAGTATGCCGTACACGTTCTCACCGCTGACAGTGAAGATGATCTCCTTNNGCGAACTGCCTTCGTTACTCGAGGTTACTTCAATCCGCCAGCCTTTGTTTTCGCAGAAGCGGGCGTACATCCTGAACAAGTCTCCGGCGAAAATGGCGGCTTCGTCACCACCGGTACCACCCCGGATTTCCACGATGGCGTTTTTACCGTCTTCGGGATCGGCCGGTATCAGCAGCAGTTTGATGGTTTCTTCCAGTTCAGGGAGTTTGTTTTGGGCTTCTTCCTGCTCCTGTTTGGCCATCTCTCTGAGATCGGGATCGTTTTCCGTTGCCAGTAGTTCCCTGGCTTCTTCCAAGAGGTTTATTACTTGCTCGTAAGTTTGTTTGGCCGCCATGATTTTTTCCAGCTCTCTGTATTCCTTATTGAGCTTGACAAAGCGTTTCATGTCGGCCACCACGGCGGGGTCGGTAATGAGCAATCCGACTTCGTCGAATCGGTGTTGCAGGTCTTCCAGTCTGGTCAGCAGGGTTGGTTTTGTCATGCGTCAGTCGTACTTGAACGTGCCAAATGGGCTGCTGATGGTCACCATTTTTTTAACGGAGGTTTCTACCCGTCCGACAATGCGGGCATCCAGACCCAACTCGGCAGCCAGTGCGAGCACGGCTTCGGCCTTGTC
>DOBD01000062.1 GCA_003506275.1 Bacteroidales bacterium
ATCCACCCAAAGCTAGTTGCCATCCATTAATAGCGGGGTGCCATCCACCCAAAGATTACTTGCTGGCTGTTTCCTGATTCTTGTATTCTTCCAGGATAGCCTTGGCTACAGCCTCTTCGGGATTGAGTTCCAATACCTTGTTACAGTAAAGGGTGGCGTTCTCCTTGTCATCGTTCATGAAGTAATAAACGCTCATGTACTGATAGCCACGCAATAGTTGGCTCCTGTAACTGCTCGACATTTCTTCTCCCTCTTCAATTTTTTTGAGGATGATGCTGATGGCCGCTTCATAATGGGGCTTGGCCAGACCTTCAGTGGGTTGGGGTTCCAACAAGGCGTTGACGTTGCCACGCCACTGGTAGCCTACGTAGCTGTCAGGCGACAGGCGACAGGTCTGTGCAAAGGCAGAGTCAGCGAGGGTGACATATTCTTTCAATAAAGCCTTGCCGGCATCCGTCGTATCCTTACGGACAGATGAAGCGGCGTAGTAATAAGACGTACCTTGCATAAAGAAGATATTGGCTTCGGTATAATCCCTTCCCAAATATTCGATGTAGCTTTGATAGGTCTCTCCAGCCTTGGCGTATTCTTTCATTTTGGTGTATGAGGAAGCCATTTCTTTATAAANNGGTCTTTGTCAATTCTTTCATTCTGGTTGGTCAGGATTTTGTTATACACGGCAATGGCTTCTTCGGAACGACCGGCGTCAGCCAGGATGGTGGCATAAGCCAAATCATCCTGGTAGATAAACTTGGATTCTTCATCGGCACCAGCCCGTAAACTGAAGAATTTTTTGGCGTAATCAAGACCCAGGGTGTCTTTTGACTTGGAAGCATTGTACATCCTCAGACGGTTGAGTACGAAATGATCGGGTTCAATGGCCAACCCTTCGTTGATCAGTTTCATGGAGGACTCATACTGGTCGGTGAAGTAGTAAACAGAGGCAAAGCGGGAGATGTCATTGACAGTGTAATCGGCGGCTTCAAAGTAGATCTTGAAGTTTTCGATGGCCGAGGGATACACGCCTTTCTTGGAATAAGCCGTGGCTAAATCACGGTAGGCGATGGTGTAATCCGGGTGTTCGGCAAGGACCTTTTTCAAGGTTTCAATCGGGATATCCAAGCTTTTGGTCAACAGGTAAACCTGGGCATATTTGATTTGAGCCACCGTGTTTTCTGGATCAAAATAAATAGCCTGGCTGTATTTACTGGCTGCATCACCTACTTTGGTTTCACTGTCACCGGCCAGGATTTGGTCACCATCGAAGATGTATAAAATGGGAGAATTCTTTCCAGCTTTGCGCGCAGCTCCCATTTGTTTGTCTGCAGCTTCTGTCATGCCGTTGGCTTTGTACGCTTCCACGATGGCCAGATGCAGGGCTACGTTTTTCTTGTTTTTCTTGAGGGCGTTTTTGAATAGGAGTGCCGCTTCTTTCGGATTGGATTTCAAGAGGGTTTTTCCTTTGCCAACCATATTGAACGGGTACAGAGGATCAGCCTTCAAACCTTTATTGTAGTGATCTGATGCGGCTTTGGTGTCGCCATCTTTCCAGGCAAATTCTCCGAGGTAGTAATGAGCTTCGGCTGGTTGTTGGGTGAGGTTTTGTTCAAACCATTTTTTTGCCAGTTTGAATTCGCCGAGGGCGTAGTGGTCGGTACCATAGTTGCCGGCTACAGCGAGGGCCGTGACAACCAACGTAAGGAGTAAGGTTAGTGTAATTCGCTTCATGCTAGAGGGTTTCGTTTATTGTTGTTGATAGGTTGTTACTGTTTGATGGAAATGACCCGAAGAGGAGCATTGGCGGGGACAAGACCCGATTTAAGGATGAGACGTTGCCCCTTCTCGCCTCCGACGAAATGCATGAATCCAGAGGGCAGATGGCTGGGAGCATCCGACGTAAGCATGTAGATGTCCCTGGTCAATGGATAACGTTCCATGGCTATCCAGGCAGCCTGTGGTAGGTAGCTGTTGTCTTCTCTTGCTTCCTCATAAGGCGTCAGCGCCATGACCCTGATCTTGTCGGTGAACTTGATGTTGAGGGTGTCTGTTTTGTCGGCAATCCAGCCAGCTCCTATGATGCCGAGCGCATTGGGGGTTTCGGCTACAAAATCGATGACTGCTTCGTTGGAGGCCTGAGCTTTGATGGAAGGCCCGAAGGCTTCTCCCTGACAAACGGTGTCCTTAATAAAGCGGATAGTGCTGGAGGAAGGATTGTCAAAGACAACGCGAATAGGGCCTAAGGTAGAGCCAGGTATGACTTGCTTCCAATCGGTGATAGCTCCCGTTAAAATCTTTTTAAGGGTAGGCAGTGATAAGAGTGTGTCTTTGTTTGCTCGGTGGATAATGAGGGCTACGGCGTCTTTGGCAATCTTGTTGGAACGGGGTAGCAGCTTATTGGCTTTGAGTTTGTCTTTCTCCGCCTGGGTGAAATCCCTGGCAGCAACCACCAGTCGTAAGCTGTCTTTAAGAAGCAGCTCGATAGCTTCCTCATCGGTGACGTACAACGGAGTGATGCTGGCTTCAGGATTAAGGCCTTCAAACACGGCGATTTCATCCCTCATAAAAGGCAGACAGGTTTCATCAATGCCCACCTGTATGGCTCCACTGGTCATGGTGTCGGTGCGGGTTGACGTCTGTTGCCGTTGACAAGCTGTACTTGCCACAATCAGCATCAGTAGGGGTAAGATGGCTCTTCTCATAGCTCTTAAGCAGATTAACACGCTAATGTAAAAAAAAAATCGTTATTTGACCGCCAAGAAAGGTTATAACGTGTAAAAAAATATGCTCAATCGTGTGAAAATGTGTGAATTACCGTCTGTTTTGCCAAATCTTGAACGCTCTGAACACGCCATACAACAGGAAAATGCCTCCGAAGATGTATCGCAAGGTTGGTGAGAAGGTGTCGAACAGAGAGGTAAAAATAAGCATGTAGCACATGCCCAGGTAAATGATTACCATGAGAAGGCCCCAAACAAGGCGAAAACTGAAGTTGGTACGGTTGGTCATGTTTTTAACGGGAACAGCAGGGAAGCGACGCTTAATCGGAGCGGTCTTCCCTGCTGTCATGTAGGGTGAAAAATAATTAATTCAAAAATTTAAATACGATGGGTATCGTGTAGTACACAGGGACACTGCGGCCATTCTGACGGCCAGGTATCCATTTGGGCATCATCTTGACAACGCGGGCAGCTTCCTTGTCGCAGGAAGGGTCGAGCGAGCGAATCACTTCCACGCCACCGACCTCACCCGTTTTTGAAACGACGAAGCGGATGATGACACGGCCATCGATACCCATTTCCTGGGCNNGAGTTCTTCCTCTCCACCGGGGAACTGAGGCATTTCTTCCACCGAGCTGAGGATCTTCTCCTCTATGATAACTGCGTGTTCTTCCAAGTCGGCAATGTCCACCCCATGTTCGTCGTCGGTACCTTTGACGTCAGCGACGGAAATCTGGGTTTTGGTGGACGTCACATCTTCCTGTGAGCGCAGTTCCTGGCCTTCCTCGATTTCTTCCGTGGTGATTTCAGGCACCGTAAATTTGATCGTACTCTTTAGGGGAGGTTGTGGGGCTGCTTCGGCACGTTCGATGATGTTCTCCGGTTTGAGCTGTTCTTCCAGGGGGATGATGTCAACCATTTCCCTGGCTTCATCGATGACTTCGTGTTTGGGCACCAATTTCTCGATGGTCTTAATCAGCGTGGGTAGTGCAGCAATGAAGCAAACAACCACAAAAACCAGAATCATCGCATTCCGGTGGCGTTTGCCAGACGTATTGCGCATCCTGAAGGCTCCGTATTGCTTGTTCTTGTCTTCAAAGACAATTTCTAGCCATTCTGACGAATTTATATTAATCTCTTTAGCCACAATAATGGGGTATTAATGCGTGATTATTGTTCGAACTCCTTGGCGTATTCGCCACCAGACTCCAGGTTCTTGATCAGGTAAAGGTCGCCTTCCTTGATGTCATCCACGGCATAGATGCCTATGCTGCTGATGGCCATTTCGTCCAGGACATCGATCAAGTTCTCGTAGACGGACTCATCGGAGGGTTTGATGATGACCACCTGCCCGTCTTTGGCATTCTTGATCTTTTTTACCTCCTCCTTGTAAAAGTCTTCCGTGATTTGTTTGCGGTTCTTTTGATCCTTGAGTCGGGCTATCTTTTCGATGGCGACACGGTTTCGGCTGTACAGCAGGGATCTGAAACTGTTAGGGTCGTCTACGCCTCCGTACGTAGCGCGTTTCAAGGTGTTGGGATCCTGGATGTCGGGTATCCCAAGGTAGTAATAGAGTTTATCTTCACCACCCA